>CAZYHL010000012.1:0-19086 GCA_964646795.1 uncultured Syntrophomonadaceae bacterium | reverse complement strand
CCATACATTGGCCGGGCTCCAATTCATGCAATAATTTACCGGCCGACAAGCCGATAAAACATAAAAATAACCCACACCTTTTATTGACACAACCTTATCCTTCTGCTAGAATTAGTTCAAGCGAAATCCTTTAAACCAGCCCAGTGAGGCCGGTAAGGAGCATAGGACTAATTGCCTCTCTTAATGGGGAAGCTCTTAAAGCTTTTAAACTCCTTGACCAGCACTCTGGCTAAGGAGTTTTCGACATTAAAGGGGGCGATTATTTGCAGGGTGTACTGGTACTAGCAGACGGTACTGTTTATAAAGGGGAGGCTTTCGGAGCCAAGGGCAGGTCGACCGGAGAGGTCGTTTTTAACACTTCCATGACAGGTTACCAGGAAATCCTTTCTGACCCTTCCTACTGTGGTCAAATAATAACCATGACCTACCCCCTTATTGGCCATTATGGCGTGAATGACGAAGACATGGAATCCGGGAAATCTCACGCACGGGGGATGATTGTCAGGGAATATTCCCCGGTTGTCAGCAATTGGCGGGCAACCGGAACACTGGAAGATTTTTTAAAGGAGAAGGGAATAATCGGCCTGGCCGGTATCGACACCCGCTCTTTAACCCGCCGGTTGAGGAATAAAGGCACCATGGCAGGGATTATTGCCACGGAGGAAGATCCCGCTCACCTCTTTGCCGAGCTCAAAGAAACGCCGGTTCTGGAAGGAACCGATTATGTGAAGGAAGTAACAGCATCAAGCCGTTATGAATTGCCTGGAAACGGCCCCTGCGTGGCGGTCGTTGATTTAGGGGTCAAGCAAAGCATCTTAAACGCTTTTCAAAAAGCAGGCTTTCGCCTGGTAGTTTTTCCGGCCGCGGCAACAGCTGATGAAATCTTAAGCATACAGCCCCGGGGAGTCCTCTTTACTAATGGCCCCGGCGACCCAAAGGCAGTCCCCTATGCCATTAAAACCGCCAGGGAACTGATGGGGAAAGTACCCCTGTTCGGGATTTGTCTGGGACACCAAATCTTTGCTCTCGCCCTAGGGGCGGATACCTACAAACTCCCCTTCGGGCACCGGAGCGGCAACCACGCTGTTAAGGATTTGCAAACGGGCAAAATATACATTACTTCCCAGAATCATGGCTTTGCCGTACAACCATCCTCTCTGGCAGCCTCGGGCGCGGAGGTAACCCATCTCAGCATAAACGACAATACCGTCGAAGGTTTTATTCATAAAGATTTACGTCTCTTTTCAGTCCAGTACCATCCGGAAGCTTACCCCGGCCCTGTTGATTCAATCCATCTTTTTGATACTTTCTTTAACATGATTGATTAAGGAATACCCTACAAGGAGGTTGGCAAATGCCTCGTGATAAAGATCTGAATAAAGTGCTTGTGATCGGCTCCGGTCCTATAATTATCGGCCAGGCAGCAGAATTTGATTATGCCGGCACCCAAGCCTGCCGGTCCCTCAAGGAAGAAGGGCTTGAAGTTGTGCTGGTCAACAGCAACCCGGCAACCATCATGACGGACATCAACATGGCCCAGAAGGTTTATATGGAGCCTCTCACGCCCGAATTCCTAGAAAAAATCATTGAAAGGGAAAAGCCAGAAGGCCTGCTTCCCACCCTGGGCGGACAGGTGGGATTGAACATGTCCGTAGAACTAGCAAAAAGAGGCATCCTGGATAAATACGGTGTCAGGCTTCTGGGCACTTCTTTAACTGCCATCCGGAAAGCCGAGGACAGAGAGTTATTCAAAACTACCATGCAGGAACTGGGTGAACCTATCCCCGAAAGCGAAATTGTCTCCTCTGTCGGAGAAGCCTTGAGCTTTGCCGCAAAAACAGGTTATCCTGTTATAGTCCGCCCTGCCTATACCCTGGGCGGTACAGGCGGAGGAATAGCCACTAACGCCAATGAACTGGAAGTCATCTCGGCCAAAGGGCTCAAAAGCAGCATCATAGGCCAGTGCCTTATTGAGCAAAGTGTCGCAGGCTGGAAAGAAATAGAGTTTGAGGTCATGCGGGATAAAAATGATACCTGCATAAGTATATGCAGCATGGAAAACATTGATCCCGTCGGCATCCATACCGGCGACAGCATTGTCGTGGCGCCCGCCCAGACCTTAACAGACAAGGAATACCAAATGCTACGCACTGCGGCCTTAAGAATTATCAAGGCTTTGAAAATAGAGGGCGGCTGCAACGTTCAATTTGCTATGGACACGGAAAGCTATAACTATATGGTAATCGAAGTCAATCCCAGAGTAAGCCGCTCCAGCGCCCTGGCATCAAAAGCCACCGGCTATCCTATAGCCAAGGTGGCCAGCAAAATTGCTGTAGGCATGACCCTGGATGAAATCAAAAATGATGTTACGGGGAGAACTTATGCTTCCTTTGAACCAACCATTGATTACGTAGTCATAAAAGTACCCCGCTGGCCCTTTGACAAGTTTGCCCTTGCTCAGAGGTCCATCGGCACTCAGATGAAAGCCACCGGCGAAGTCATGGCTATCGACAGAACCTTTGAAGGGGCATTGTTAAAAGCGGTGCGCTCCCTGGAAATCAACAAAACAAGCCTTTTTAGCCCCGAGTATAACGTTGTCAAGGAGCAGGTTTTGCTTGCTAACCTTTCAGAACCCAATGACGAACGGCTTTTTTACCTGGCGGAAGCCCTGCAGCGCGGCTATTCACTCCTGAAAATACATAGTTTAACCAAAATTGACCCCCTGTTCTTGGCTAAAATCAAAAATATTGTTGATTTAAAGCAGGAACTGGAGCAATATAAAGGCGCTTCTCTTGATACGATTCCCTTCAGCCTGCTGACAAAAGCCAAGCAATACGCCTTCCCTGACTGTTTTCTCGGCGAACTGCTGGAAATAGAAGAAGAAACCATCCGCCTGTACCGCCTAGCCAAAAACCTGGTTCCTGTTTTCAAGATGGTAGACACCTGCGGGGCGGAATTCGACGCCGTCACTCCCTATTTCTACTCTACTTATGAAGAAGAAAATGAAGCAACCCCCTCCAAGCGTAAAAAAATCGTTGTGTTGGGGTCAGGGCCGATCCGCATCGGGCAAGGTGTAGAATTCGACTACTGTTCGGTGCATTCCGTCTGGGCGCTTAAGGAAGAAAATATCGAAGCTATCATTATCAACAATAACCCGGAAACCGTCAGCACCGATTTCGATACGTCAGACCGCCTCTACTTTGAACCCTTAATAACGGAAGATGTCTTAAATATCCTGGCTCTGGAAAAACCTGACGGCGTTATCGTACAGTTCGGCGGCCAGACAGCGATTAACCTGGCCGCATCCCTGGTAAAAGCGGGCATAAAAATAATCGGAACCAGCCTGGAAAATATTGACACCGCGGAAGACAGGGATAAATTCGATAATCTGCTGGAAAACCTGGCTATCCTCCGGCCTCCGGGCGGTACCGCCGTCTCGGGCGACGGAGCTCTGAAGATCGCCCAAAAAGTCGGCTTCCCTGTTGTCGTGCGGCCTTCTTACGTTCTTGGAGGCAGGGCTATGGAAATTGTCTACACCGAGGAAGAACTCGCCGAATACATGTGTACGGCCGTCAAGGTTTCGCCCCACCACCCGGTGCTTGTTGATAAATACCTGGAAGGCAGGGAACTGGAGGTTGATGCCGTTTCCGACGGAGAAGAGGTTTTAATCCCCGGTATTATGGAACATGTGGAAAGAGCAGGCATCCATTCCGGCGACAGCACCGCCATTTATCCCGCCAGGTTATCCTTTCCCGACCTGGAAGAAAAAATAGTTGAATACACCACCTGCTTGGCCCGGGCTTTGCATGTAAAAGGAATTATCAATATCCAATACGTTTTTCACAACAACAATCTTTATGTCTTGGAGGTTAATCCCCGTTCCAGCCGGACGGTACCCTTTATCAGCAAAGTAACGGGGATACCTTTGATTAACCTAGCAACAAAGGTCTCCCTGGGACAAAAATTAAAAGATTTGGGCTATCAAGGCGGCCTTGTCCCGGCAAGGCCTTACGCCGCCGTCAAAGCACCCGTCTTTTCCTTCGGAAAGCTGCTACTTTTGGAAACATCCTTGGGCCCGGAAATGAAATCCACCGGCGAAGTAATCGGCATGGACAGCAGTGTCGATTATGCCCTCTACAAAGCGCTGGCGGCGGCAGGCTGCACAGTGCCGCCCCAGGGGACGATACTGGCTACTATCGCCAATAAGGATAAGCTTGAAGCCTTGCCGCTACTGGCAGCTTTCAGCAAACTGGGCTTCAATATCATCGGAACCGAAGGGACAGCAAATTACCTGAAAGAAAACGGCCTCAAGGTGGAAAGAGTCAACAAGCTGAAGGAAGGCTCCCCTAATGTGGTTGACCTCATTCGTTCCGGAAAGGTTGATCTGGTCATAAACACGTTGACCAAAGGGAAAAACCCCGCCAGAGACGGATTTAAAATCCGGCGGTCGGCCGTCGAATACAACGTCCCCTGTCTGACTTCCC
This sequence comes from uncultured Syntrophomonadaceae bacterium, assembly GCA_964646795.1. GTDB lineage: Bacteria > Bacillota > Dethiobacteria > PWVN01 > PWVN01 > CAZYHL01. The sequence continues at coordinate 14,602 of CAZYHL010000012.1, read as the reverse complement.
TGGACACTGTCAATGCCCTCCTGAACGGGCTGAAAAAAATTAAGATAGGAGAAGAAGCCCGGGTTAGGGCACTTCAGGAATATTTGGCTTTAAATAACTATTAATAACTGACTAGTCCCTTAATCCTGCCTTCAAAGGGGAAATATCCTGCTGGATTTGCAGGAATAACCCCTCCTCAGGCAGAAATAATACAAAAATTGCGGGGAGCAAAAAGGTGAACAAGTTAAACTACAAGCAAATATTTCTCGTTGTAGCCGTCACAACCATCGCAAGTGAAATCTTAATATATCCCGTAAACCGCGCTTATCAATTTTCTATTGCCAACGCCGTATTCATGTACGCTGTTCTCAGTCTGCCCGAACTGCTTATTATCCCCACAGGCTCCTTGTCGGCCCTGTGTATTTTTATTATGGGAGTTTCTCTCGACTATTTCTTTATTTTCCCGGAGCTCCCCCTAGAGGTTATTGTCAGAGACCGTTTTCTCGGGGTGCTTTATTTTGTTATCCTGGCAGTGCTTCTGAAGGCCGGAAAAGTTAAAAATTATTCCGGCATGCCTTTTACGTTCCAACTGGCGCGGCTAATGATTTTTGCCGACCTGACCGCAAAGCTGGTGGAAATTTTTTTCCGCGGCAACTTGTTAAACCTTTTTTCGCCTGCCTTCGATATCGTTGTGCTGGTGTCAGGTTCTCTAGTTCAAGTATTCCTGGTTTTCAGCTTTATCAACATCAGCCAATTCAAGCAGCTGCGGGTCTTGAACGAACAGGAAAAACTCCGTTTCGAAAAAACTTTAATAATTACCTCAAACCTTTACGACGAACTTTTCTTCATGCAAAAATCCACAGAAAACATGGAACGGATTATGGCTGAAAGCTATAAGTTATATCAAAAATTAAAAAATCAGAAAGAAAACAAGGAGCTGGAGGAACTGGCCCTTAAGATAGCTGAAGAAGTGCATGAAGTCAAAAAAGATTCTTCCCGTATCTTAGCTGGGCTTTCAAAAGGACTTAATTTACGGAAAGAAATGAAAGAAATGTACCTCTCAGAAATCCTGGACTTAGTCATGAAAGCAAACCGTAATTACAGCCAAAAGGAGGGCAAGGAGATTGTGTTCACCGCAGAGGTAACCGATGATTTCACCCTTAAAAAAGTATACCCCCTCCTGGCTATTTTAAATAATATCATTGAAAACGCCGTGGAAGCTATCCCTGATAAAGGCAGGATAAATATCAAAGCCAGCCTGAAAGAGGCCCAGTTCCTGATTGTTATCTCCGATGACGGCAAAGATATTAGCCCTAAGGATCTGGAGTTGATTTTCGAACCTGGTTATACCACCAAGTTCAATGAAGAGGGTATTCCTTCCTCAGGCATCGGGCTCGCTTACGTCAAGGGCCTTGTGGAAGCCCTGAGCGGGAAAGTGGAACTAAAGCAGGATAACGGGGAAAAATGTTTTTATCTAACTTTCCCGAGGGAGGAAATAGGAGGTTAAACTGTGGCATATTCTTTTGTTATCATTGATGATGATTTGGCTTGCCGGCAGATGCTCGCCCGCATAATAGAGAAAGAAAACTTAGGAGAAGTGGCAGCGGAATTTTCCGAGGGAAGAGACGGTATCGTTGATGAAATCATCAAGCTTGTCCCTGATATCGTGCTTGTCGATCTCTTGATGCCGGGTGAAGACGGTATCGAATTGGCTCATAAATTAAAGGATCGCTCTTTCAGCGGTAAGATCATCATGATTTCCCAGGTTGAGAATAAGGAAATGGTAGCCCAGGCATATTCGGCGGGCATAGAATTTTATATTACCAAGCCTATCAATCGCATCGAAGTGGTTGCCGTTATCGGCAAAGTTATCGAACGGATAGAAATGCAGCATTCTTTTATGCAAGTCCGCAATTCCTTGGAAGCTATAGACAACATCAATTCCTTCACTCCATTAATTCGGCAAGGCCGGAAAGAAGAGACAACCTCACCCGGAAAGTCTCAGCCAGACACGGCCGAGGATATCCGCAGCAATACCATGGAAATCCTTTCGGACCTAGGTATTATCGGCGAGCCGGGCAGCCACGACCTGCTGCAGATAATCGTCTTTTTAAGCTCCGTGACGGATACTGAAAAGTACTTGGGCAAGTTCAGGCATTTAAAGGACCTCTACCTGGCGGTACAAAAAGAATACTTGAAAAGCGACCACAAGGAAGCTACCGATATCAGAACCATTGAACAACGGGTGCGCAGGGCTATTAAGCATGCCATGGAAAACCAGGCCGCTCTGGGCCTGGAGGACTTTTACAACCCTTACTTTGAACGCTATGGCTCCAAATTTTTTGATTTTAACGAGTTAAGGCAAAAGATGCATGAGTTGAAGGAGAACAAGAAGGAAGGCTCCCGAGCCCGGGTTAATATTAAACAGTTTATTAATGCCCTTTACATGGAAGCCCAGGCTAGAAACAGCTAGATGCTTGCCTGGTTGCCCGGCCAAAGGATCGGTTAACCAGCCCTTTTAACTTCAATGCCTCCCAGGATGGCACGGGCCTGGATTCTGATAATTCGGTCAGGGTTTTCTTCCAAACCTGACTGAAAATGCTTATTGGCTATTATCCCGCCGGAACCTTCCTTTAAGAATTCCACTACTCCCAGGAGCGCCGTGCCCTCACAGATTAATGCCAGCCCGGGAGGGACAATAATATCTATGCCGCCCATAACAGCTGTGCAATCAAGGACTGTCTCACCCTCAGGAATCTCAGCCCGTGTTAAATCCAGGTCAATGCCGCCCATAAAAGCCACAAAGGATTCGTCTTTTAAACTCCAGGTTGTTTTTCCTCTTTCCACTCCGCCCATAACAGCCCAGCTGGCCTTTGAATCCGATGACAGCATTCTCCCTCTAAGGATACTCACGCCGGCCAAAATCAGGAAGACTGGCCAAAATAACTTCCAGAAAAGGGCAAAATCCAGGTTCCAGATAGCAAGGTTACGCAAGAGATAGGCAGTGCTTACGGCCATAACAACCAGGCCTGAAACAAATTGGCCGCCTGAGAAAGAGGATCCTTTTTGTTTAGCATTAACCACTAGACCTAAACCCCACACCAGAGGGAAAAGGGGCCAATACTCCCAAAAGCTGATTTCCGTAATCTCCAGGTTGTTCAACAACAACACCGCTCCCAGCAGCACCAGAAAAATACTTAGAAGAACGCGCCCTCTGAACAAATTCATTCTATTCACTCCCTTATTTATGATTTCATTATGCAAAATAATTATTATTGCTCTTTTTACTTTTGCCGCCCCAAAACCAGACAAGGATAAATCCCGCTGCCAAGGCAGACGCCACCTGGATATTCCAATCCAAGGGCAACACTACCCTGGCAGACCCCAAGATCAAGCCTGAAAAGAGATAAGAGATAATGACCCGGTAGCGCTCAAAGATGCCGGCAAACAAACGCGCTAAAAAGAAAACGCCTAAAAGGCTACCGCTTAAAAAGAAAAATAAGTTCAGGTAAGCCATTTCTCTCAAGGAAAACAGAATATTGTCATAAATTCCCAGCATGATGAGCACGGAACTGCCGGGAAGCCCCGGAATAATCATGGCTGCAGTAGCCAAGGCGCCTCCTCCAAACAATAAGAGAACGCCGGGATTACCGCTTTCTTTCAATAAGCCCAAAGGCTCGGAGGCAAAGGCGAAGGCCAGCACCGCTCCTAAAAACAAAGTTGCAAGGCGTGAGGCATTCGGGGCGGGTTTGTCTCCCAGTAAAACCTTCAGGGAAGCCAGCAAGCACCCAAGCAAGAAAGCGGCGCTCAGGTCACGGTAATGGGCGAATAAAAAGGATAAAGCGTATCCGCCCGCATAAATGCCGATCACAGCCCCTGAAACAAGGAGCAGGTACGGCCTGATATTAAGTCTGGCAATATCATACATCAACTGTTCATAAATACCGAAAATAACGAAAAGCGTCCCGCCGCTCATACCGGGGAAAACGATAACAAAACCAAGAATTAACCCTTTCAGCAAGCCTGCCAAGATGCACTTCCTTTCAGATCCTGTTTATTTTAGCCCTTTAAATCAAGCTTATTGTTTAAAGCTGCGGCAAATTCTCGTCCGCCTTCATAGATCTCCTGCAGCGCATTACGATCCGCCGCCAGGGTACCCTTTGCATCATAGCCGGAAAAGCAAAGGCTACCCGCTTTTCTAAAACCGCTGTTCAGAAAAACCGCTTCTGCCGTGGTCAGGGCGCATTGACAATATTTCTTATTTTTCATGCCGCCCACGCCCAGAAAATATCCCGGCCTGCCTTTGGCGATCAATCCCGTTTTTTTATTGCCATGCCCGAAATAAATAAACCAATATTTTTGCATCCTGTCAATAACCGCCTTTAACTGAGCGGAAACCCCGCCGAAATAAATCGGCGAAGCGATAACCAAGCCTGCAGCGGCGTCAATTTTGCGGTAGATATCCTGCATGTCATCCTCGATGATGCATTCACCCGTTTTGGCGCAGGCATCGCAGGCAGAACAAGGCTTGATGTTTAAGTCGGGTACCCGGATAACATCAAAAGATGCTCCTGCCTTTTCTCCTCCTTTGATGAAGGCTGACAGCAGCGTTTCAGTGTTTCCGCCCCTGCGAGGACTGCCCAGTAAAGCTAATACCGCCATTATTGCTCCTCCTGTCTGCGGCTGTCTGAGGAAGCCTTCATTTTCAACAAATACTTATCACCGTAAAAAGCGGTAAAGAACAACAGTATCCCAAAGATTAAAAGGATTATATCCGCATGAAGAGCCCGCTTAAGGATATTATTGATATAGAGATAAGCCGTTTCGTCCACCGTCCCGGGAATCAGGAAAACCGACACGTCATTTCGAACCAAAAGAATAAAGAAGAAAACTAACACTGTCACAATTGAAGGGGCAAAGAAGGTATGAAAAGTATGCCTGAAGAAAAAGAGACAGATCAAGCAAAAAACCACCCCTGCGGTAAAAACATAACAAAAGTTGTGCAGCACGGTGGGCTTGAGAATGGTGGACAGCAGGGTTTCTTGCCGGTTAACCCCGGTGGCTTCAGTTATTATCAATTCCACCTTGTCTGCGGCCGTAGCCCCAAGCAAGGAATAAAAGAAAACTGCACCCAAAAGGCTGAGGGAGTACAAGAAATTGACTAAGAAAATTACTGCCACCCTGATATCTCTATGTAAGGAATACCACTTCAATAAATCACTCCCTTTAATAAAGATACTACCTGATAATTATTCATTATGCACGCTAAAAAATCCTTTTTTTCAATAACCTGCCTAGTTTCAGGGACTTGAAAATAAAGGGCGCAGCTTAAACCCCGGCAATTGACAAAGGGATTAAGGGTAGGATAAATTGTATATAACAGTTGTTGACAAGGAGGATATATTTTGGCCGTAATCACAATATCAAGGGAATTCGGCAGCGGGGGAGAAGCAATCGCCAGTCAGGTAGCGGATAAATTGGGATTTCTACTCGTAAACAAAAAGACGATTATCGAAGGGCTAGCCGCTTACGGCATTAAGGAACCCGACTTGGCCGGAACAGAAAAAGTAACCCGGAAAAGAAAAAGCGGCGGGTTCAAACTGTATACCGATGCCCTGCATAACTTTCTTTTCGACCTGGCTATCAAGGAGAACTTGGTTATCATCGGCAGGGGAGGTAACATTCTCTTTCAGGACTTCACTGTCTCCTTGCACGTAAAGATTGTTGCCCCCAAAAAAGTCAAGCTGAAAAGAATTATGAAGGCGCACCATCTGAAAAGGGAAGGAGCTGTGAAACTTTTAGAAGAGCAGGAAGGCAACAAAGAAGAATACCTGAAAAAAGTTTTTAACCAAGAGATCAATAATATCTATAAATATGATCTTGTTATCAACACGGGTAACATAGCCTTTGAAGAAGCGTCTCAAATAATTCTCACCGCTTTCCGGCTGCATGGGGAAAGAACAGAGTCAGGCAAAACAAAGCGGCAAACTGCAGGCAAGGCGAAAACAATCAAAGCAAGCAGCCCTGTCTTTATGCATGCGAGCGAAAAGGAATTTGCGAAGATGCTGGATTTTTACCGAATAAAATGGGAATACGAGCCGAAAACCTTTCCCCTTGAATGGGACAGCGAAGGCAATGTGATTGAAGCCTTTACGCCAGATTTTTATCTGCCCGAACAAAATACTTATATTGAACTGACGACCCAAAGGCAAAAACTTGTTTGGAAAAAAAACAAGAAAGCCCGCCGTTTAAAAGAATTGTATCCCAATATTAACATAAAGATAATGTATAACAAAGATTATCAGAGCTTGCTAAATAAATTCGGGCTAGAAAACTGAAGTGAAAGTCAGATCGGAAAACAGTAAAGGAGGCCCTTATGGATAACAGGCTAAAAGTAGTCCTGACCCAGGAGCAGATTGAAGAAAAGGTACACCAGCTTGGAGAAGTGATTTCTAAGGATTACCGGGGCGAAAAACCGGTACTGATCAGCGTCCTCCGGGGGAGCGCTTATTTTGCGATAGATTTGAGCCGCTGTCTGGAAATACCCTTTGTGTTGGATTTCATCGGCATATCCCGTTACGGCGAAAAGACGGACGGGCTAGGAATAGTAAGAATAACCAAGGATCTCGATGTCAATATCTCGGGCAAGCACGTTATTGTCATTGAAGATATCGTCGATACGGGCTTAAGCCTGAACTACCTTCTCAGGAACTTGAAAACCAGAAACCCTTTATCACTGAAGGTTTGTACCTTTTTAAACATTGAAGCCCGCCGCATAGCCCAGGTACCCATAGCATACAGCGGTTTTGACCTTCCTGATATTTTTGTGGTCGGCTACGGCCTTGATTACATGGAAGAATTCCGCAACTTAAGGTATGTCGCGGAATTCTCTAAATAACATTTTTTAATTATAAATGTGAATACATAAAAATACCAGACTCCAACAGGCCTCCAACTTCCCGTCAGGAACTTTACAATCCTTCGCCGGCTAAGATTCGCCCTCGTTAGATAACTAAGGTTACTCTTTAACCTCCGGACCTTCAGTCGTCCCTGTCCTGCGGCTCCGTGGCTTCCCGGTCTATCCCGGAAATTTTACTTCCCGGCACTTCCCTTTCCGCCTCAGGCCTCCAGTGATCAGCGTCCTGGATAGTGGGCTTCCGGAATCGGGCTTACGCCTTCTTCTTTAGCTCCGACTTCCCCTCAAGCTGTCTCCGGTTCGTCTCACAGTCTCTCGGAATCTGGTGAATACATTTTCTCACGAAGGCAGCTTTTTGTCAATAGCTTTTTCAGAATTTTTTTAAAATAATTTTGCCTCTAAAAGCTTTTAAAACAACCCTGGATTAAAGGTTCCGAAAAGAAGACAGGATTACGCCAGATATTTACAGAACCTTTTTAAAATTAGATATTTTTTTTAGAATATAATCTAGTAGCTGTTTTTTTCACATTCATACCGGTTAACAGGGCAAAATAGATAACAGGTTTAAATTACAACCTCAGGAAGGTGAGTAATTACGATGTCGTCAAATTTTCCTGCTAAAATTATCTTGGACGTAAAAGGCTTAAGCTGCAACCACTGCAAGGCAAGCGTGGAAAAAGCTCTTAGAACACTGGAAGGTGTGACAGACGCCGAAGTTGACCTGGAAAAGAACCGGGTGACTGTTACTCTAAACAGCCCTCTAAGCAGGGAAGAAATTACCGGAGCAATTACTGAAGCAGGTTATGAGGTTATAAGTTAAGTATAAACCAAATGCCAGTTATTAAAGCGCGTGAAGCTTATTGGGGAGGTGGAGGACTTTGTTGGATGCAAAGGACAGTTATTATCTGGTAGCATTGCCGGAAAAAGAAGTGCTTAGGAAAGCTCTCAAGCTGCAGGAGGAACTTTCCCAACGTTACCGTATTTATAAGCCTCCCTATCCTCCCATCCATGTAACCCTGGCAATAATTAAGCCTGCCGCTGAGAGCGAACTGGCCAAAGCCATTTCTCTTTTGACTTCCCTGGTACCCCGATTCCTGCCTTTGCAACTCCGTGTAAAGGGAATCAGCTGCTTTTCGCCGCCGTACAAATCGTTAAACCTGGCCGTGACTCCTTCCCAAAAGCTGCTGACTATTACCCGGACAGTCATAACACGCCTGGCAGCTTGCGGCGTAAACTCCCAGGCCATGGAAGGCTGGGATTACCACATCAGCCTGATCAACACGGTTTTTGCCGTAAGGGAGTGGTCCGAAGAAGAATTTAACGAAGCTTGCGCTTGGCTGGCCAAAGCAAGTCTTGCTCTCACCTGCACAGTAAACACCGTAGAGCTTTGGAGCCCCACCTTCCCGCCGCTGAAGGTGCTGGCAAGGATGAAAGCCCGGGGAAGATAAACCGCAAAGCAAAACGGATAAGGAACTAGGAACCCGGAAATGGGTTCCTAGTCTTCTTGTCCGCTTAAAAAACCACCCAAACTGCTTATGAAAAGCCATCTTTTGATTTGTTCCAATATTTCATCAGGAGAAGCCGCATGAATGGAGTTGCCCAGGGCATGGGCCAATCCTTTTAAGACTTCCCAGTTCTCTTTTCCGCCCGGGGGTGAAAAAGCAGGGTTTATTTCCCGCAGGTTACCCTCGCAGCTTATCGTTGTACCCCTGGTTTCATAAAAAGTAGCTCCCGGGAAGACAACGTCGGCTTTATTCAGTTCAGGCTTCCAGGCCGATGTCAAAATTACTGTAAAGACATGTGGGAGAAAGTATTTGGCTTCATCTTTGAGACCGTCGCCCAGGATGAGCAGGGCCTTAACTGTGCCTGCCTCAGCTGCTGCGGCCACTTGGGCCAAATTAAGCCCCTTGTTCCCGACCTTATTCCCTCCCGGTAACAGGTAAGGGCTTATGCCCAATTTTAGCTGGCCCCTGGCGTTCCCGCCCTTAAACAACGGTAATATGCCGCTTCCTTTCCTGCGAGACAGGGAATCTGCTGCTTGGAGCACCGCCAGTTCCTCTGTACCAATTTTCTCCCCGTCCAGGATGATGACAGGCCTTTTTGCAGTCAGGAACAATTCGGCCAGGCCGTTAATATCTGTCGCCTTAATAGTTGCAGCGGCAAGCTGCGGCGTGGTCGACTCTTGTCCCGCTTCTGTCTGCACCCCTTCCCGACTTTTCTCTTTGAGGCAGTCAAGAAAAGCGGTCAGAACGGTTAGAGTGTCACCGGTATGAACAGGGACAGCATAAGCGGCTTTTCCGTCAAGACGGGTGGGCTTCCCGGCAATAAAGGCCAGCTTTCCGCCTTTCCCATAGGCTTTCCTTACCTTCTGGGCTACGATGGGATAATCTTCCGGCAAGTCCGCCTCCACCACGAGGATTAAATCCGCTAGCGCCACTTCTTCAAAGGATGGTGGCACCTCGTTTAAGGCGGCGGCGCCGTCAAAAACAGGGTTAGTGCTGTCAATATTTTGTGTTTTTAAAATCTGCCTGGCTATACGCTGGGCTAAAAAGTTTTCTTCATTACTCATAGTATCCGAAACAAGAACGGCAATACTTTCGGGTCCAAACCGGGCGGCTGCCGCTTTAAGCCCTGCGGCTGCCGCCCGGAAAGCTTCTTCCCAAGACACTTCTTCCAGCGCTCCTTCTCGTTTGACAAGGGGTTTTGTGAGCCTTTTTTGGCCCTGGACATACCCAAACTCAAAAGCGCCTTTAACACAAAGGTTGCCGTCGTTCACTTCCTGGCGCAGGGGTGATGTAATCCTGCTTATTTTACCGCCGGAAAGGTGAAGGTCGATGACACAGCCGATACCACACCGCATACAAGTCGTCCGCACCACCTTGTCTTCCTTCCAGGGTCCGGGTTTGGCAAAGGGGAGTTTAGCCGTCAGCGCGCCTGTTGGACAAGCTGAAAGGCACTGGCCGCAAGATTCACAGGCGGTTTCTTTTAATGGAAGTTCCAATGTCGGTCTTACAACAGTATCATAACCGCGGTTTACCAGGCCTAAGGCATAGACTTCCTGAACCTCCTGGCAGATGCGGACACAGTTGGCACACAAGACGCATTTATCAGGGTCATATTGAATATAAGGATGATCAGCACTCACAGAATGCCGCTTTTTCCCCAGCCCCAAAAGTGAAGTGGAGATTTCGTACTCTCCGGCCCATTTCCTCAATTCACAATCAAAAACAGCGCTGCAGCCGCAGGATAGACAGCGTTTCGTTTCTTCCAGGGCAGCTGCTTCCGTCAGCCCTTTATTGTATTCCCCAAAATTCTCCCGGCGTTCCTCGGGAGGGATAAGCTTAACAGGCGCCCTATCCAGCTTTTCTTTGGCCGCGTATTCATCCGAGTCGAGCTCAGATAATTCTCCCCTGGAACAGTTGAAAACCTTCTCCTCAGGCAAGGCCTTCCCGGTTTTTAAAAAGGCATCAATAGCCAAGGCGGTTTTCCGGGCCGCTCCCACGGCTTGCACGACCGTTAAAGGGCCGGTAACGCAATCCCCTGCGGCAAAAACTCCATCCAGTGGTGTACAGCCCGTATCAGCACAGGCGGCCAGGTTTCTGCCGGACAGTTCCAAGCCTAAACCGCAGGCCTTCTCGCTGTTCAGGCTCTGGCCGATGGCTATAATAATATTATCCGCTTCCACCCCGTACTCGGAACCGACAACGGGAATAGGACGCCGGCGGCCGCCGGCGTCAGGCTGGCCTAATTCCATTCTGACGCATTCCATGCCGCTAACGCAGCTATCACCCTTAACTGCTACCGGGTTGGCAAGGTAGTGGAATATGACTCCTTCCTCCGCTGCTTCTTCAATTTCCACCGGGTTGGCAGGCATCTCGTCCCTACCGCGGCGGTAAATAACGCTGACTTCCTCCGCCCCGAGGCGCAGGGCTGTTCTGGCGGCATCCATAGCTGTATTGCCGCCTCCTACTACAGCAACCTTTTTCCCAAGAGACGGCGGATTTCCTTCCAGCACGCTCCGGAGAAAGTCTATGCCTTTGTAAACTCCCGGCCTGTTCTCTCCCTCGAGTCCCATTCCCTGAGCTTCCTGGCAGCCAAGGCCTAAAAAAACGGCGTCGTAATCTGCTTTGAGCTCTGCTAAAGTAAAATCTTCACCCAGGGTTTTCCCCAGACATACTTCATGGCAAAGAGCGGCAATCAGGTTCACTTCCTTAGCAAGAATATCCTTGGGCAGCCGGTAGGCGGGAATACCGTAGCGAAGCATGCCGCCCAGCTCGGGCCCTTTATCAAACAGCGTAACTGCATGGCCTTCCAGGGCCAGGTAATAAGCGGCTGTCAACCCGGCGGGTCCGCCGCCTACAACAGCGACTTTCTTGCCTGTCGCTTCTTTGACAAGGGAAGTGTAGGAGTTGATGACCTCCAGGTCAAAATCACCGGCAAACCTTTTCAGGTCACAAATATTGACCGGCTCATCCACCAGGTTGCGCCGGCATTCTTCCTCGCAAAACCGGGGGCAAACCCGGCCGCAAACAGAAGGTAGAGGCATTTTTTCTTTGATTAATGCCGCCGCCTGTTTATAGTCACCCCGGTCAATGAAAGCGATAAACCCCTGGATATCGATATGGGCGGGGCAGGCCAGCTGGCAGGGAGCGATACAATCTCCGCAATGCTCCGACATGAGCAGTTCCAGAGCTGTTTTCCTCAACGCCCTCACGGCCTCGTTATTGGTTGTAACTTTCATCCCCGCGCTAACTGTCGTGCCACAGGCCGCCACAGGGCCCCGGGGAACGCCGATATCCACAAAACACATGCGGCAAGCGCCAAAGGGTTTTAACCGCGGGTCATAACAAAAATGAGGCACTTCAATCCCGTTTTGCAGGGCAACCTCCAGCAGGTTGCTTCCTGCCTCGGCCAATATTTCTTTGCCATCTATAAAAATAATAACTTTTGCCATGTTCTCCCCCCTGTTATCCATCTGTTCTTATGCTGAACCACGGGGCTTTGATAAGACAGATATTGCATCGAACTTACAGCTGTTCATACAGAGGCCGCAGCGGATACACAAGGATTCGTCAATGATATGGGCTTCTTTTTTCTTGCCGCTGATGGCCTTTGCCGGACACTGCCTTGCACACAAGGTGCAGCCCGTACAAGCCTCGGGATTAATCTTATATTCGATTAAGGCTTTGCACTGCTTCGCCGGGCAGTTTTTTCCTTTAATATGAGCATCATATTCCTCTCTGAAATACCTGATGGTGGTCAAAACAGGATTAGGAGCCGTCTGACCCAGGCCGCAAAGAGAGCCGGCCTTTATTTTCTCCGCTAATTCCACCAGGGTATCCACATCTTCTTCCCTGCCTTCCCCGGCAGTAATCCTTTCCAAAATTTTATGCATTTGGTTGGTGCCCGCCCGGCAAAAAGTACATTTGCCGCAGGATTCCGCCTTGGTGAAAGAAAGGAAAAACTTGGCGACATCCACCATGCAGGTTTCCTCATCCATGACGAGCAGGCCGCCGGATCCCATAATAGCGCCTATCTTGGTCAGCGACTCGTAATCCATGGGAGTATCTCCCAGAGAGGCAGGAATGCAGCCTCCGGAAGGCCCTCCTGTCTGCACTGCTTTAAAAGCTTTGCCGGTTGAAATGCCGCCGCCAATCTCAAAGACAATTTCATTAATGGTAGTACCCATAGGCACCTCAATCAAGCCGCCCCGCTTTATTTTCCCCGCCAGGGCAAAGACCTTGGTTCCTTTGCTCTTCTCGGTACCCAAAGTATTGTAGGCTTCAGCACCCTGGTGCAAAATCCGGGGAACATTAGCCAGAGTCTCCACGTTGTTGATGGCCGTAGGACAACCAAAAAGACCTTTCTCCGCCGGGAAAGGCGGCCGAAAGCGGGGCATGCCCCGTTTTCCTTCCATCGACATGAGAAGGGCTGTTTCCTCACCGCAAACAAAAGCGCCGGCCCCTTCCCTGATAAAAACTTTGAAGCAAAATCCGGTTCCCAAAATATTATCACCAAGCAAGCCTTTTTCTTCAGCCTGCCTGATAGCCAGCTTCAACCGCCGTATAGCCAAAGGATACTCGGCCCTGATATAAATGTACCCTGTATTGGCGCCGATGGCATAGCCTGCAATGAGCAACCCTTCCAGTACGCTGTGGGTATCCCCTTCCAGCACGCTCCGGTCCATGAAAGCTCCGGGGTCCCCTTCATCGGCATTGCAGATAATATATTTCTGTTTTCCTGACGCCTGCCGGGTTAAAAGCCATTTCTTGAAGGTGGGAAAACCCGCACCTCCCCGGCCTCGCAGGCCGGATAGTTCTATTTCATGAATAACCTCTTCCGGCGTCATGGAAGTCAAAGCCTGCTTCAGTCCCGCATAACCGTCGGCAGCCATGTAACTATTGATATCTTCGGGGTCGATGATGCCGCTGTTTTTCAACAAAATCCGGTGCTGTTTTGCCAAAAAGGCTTCGTCATCCGTCCGGGCTCCTTCCCCCAGTACCATAAATTCAGGAAGGGGATTCCCTCCTTTAATATGCTCCTCTACCAGGCGGGGAACATCTTCCGGAGACAGTTTGCCGTAAAGATAACTCTTGCCCATGGCATCCACAATCTCTACCAGAGGTTCGTTGTAACACATGCCGATACAGCCGGTTCGTTCCAAGGAAACCGATGAAATGTCCGTTAAAGCTGCCTCCAAGGCATCATATACTTTTGCCGCCCCGCTGGCTATGCCGCAGGTAGCCAAGCCAACTTTGATGCGGTATTCCTTTTCAGACATCCTGCTCCGCCCCCTTTTCTACCTGCTTTTTGCGGAGATCTCTGACAATTTTTTTAACCTTATCCGGTATTAAGCGGCTGTAAACTTCATCATTGACGGTAATAACGGGCGCCAAGCTGCAGCATCCGAGACAGGCAACCTTCTCAATGGTAAACTTGCCGTCACTGCTGGTGCCCACTACGGGGGCTTTGGTTTCAAGACGCAGGGATTCACTGATCTTCTCCGCGCCTGCCAGGTGGCAGGCGGTACCATGGCAAACATGAATTAAGTGTTCGCCTACTGGTTTCAGCCTGAACTGGGCGTAAAAAGTAACGATACTATACAACTCGCTGGCGGGAATCCCGGAATACTCCGCTGCCAGCCGGATAAATGCGGGCGAAACATAACCAAAAGTATGCTGGATTTCCTGGAGTAGAGGGATCGCCGCACCTTGAGAGGCGCTATGGCGTTGTACTATCTCCCGGATGATAGGCTCGTATTCCATTAGACAATGCTCCTTTATTTAAACCCTTAAGAAGGGCTTAGCTTTTAGTTTCAGGCAGACCCTAAAACCCATAAAGCATGTAATTCTCTATCTTTCTACAAACTCCTGCAAAAAAAATAAACTGTCAGGATTAGGCAAAGGCCTAAAATATTGTGTTGAGCCACTAATTTCAAGCATAAGAATCTAAGACAATGACTTTTAAGGAGCTAAAAAATGCTGTCCTCCCCTTTGTTTAGAGGCACAATAATTCTAACCCTAGCCTCCGTCTTTTCCCGGCTTTTAGGCCTCGGGAACAGAATGCTCTTAGCCCGCCTTATCGGCGCCGAAGGGCTGGGGCTATTTCAGATGATGGCTCCCTTTTATTCCCTGGCCGCGGTCATTGCTACGCTCGGCTTACCCGGTGCGGTTACGAAAGCGGTGAGCGACCGCTTCGCCCATCAGG
>CAZYHL010000011.1:1304-19571 GCA_964646795.1 uncultured Syntrophomonadaceae bacterium | reverse complement strand
GGCCGTTCCAACGTGGGCAAATCCTCCCTTTTGAATAAACTTGTTAACCGTAAAAAACTGGCTCATACCAGCTCGGAGCCGGGAAAAACAAGAATCATCAATTTTTATCTGATCAACGAGTCTTTTATGCTGGTAGACCTCCCGGGCTATGGTTTTGCTAAAGTGTCGGCGGATACGCGGGAACAATGGCGCAAGATGGTTGAAGCGTACCTGCAGGAAAGAAGGACGTTGAAAGCAATAATCATGCTGCTGGATTTGCGCCACCCGCCCAGCAAAGATGACGTTGCCATGGCGGTATGGCTCAGGCATTACGGCTATCCCACCTTGTTTGTGGCTACGAAAGCCGACAAGGTGCCCAGGGGAAGCCGCAGAGAGCGGCTCGAGGACATATGCCGCCTTTTAGTTCTGGAAAAGGATGAGCCCGTCTTGTTTTCCGCTGTTACCGGTGAAGGGAAGGAACAGCTGCTCAAAAGGCTGGGGACTTTTCTTGACAGTTAACAGCCTTGAGTATATATTTAATTAAGAAAATATACGAGAAGGCTTTTTTTCTTTATCCGACAAGGGGGGACTCTTTTTTCATGTCTGAAATAAACTTGGCTAAAACCTACAACCCTGCAGCGGTGGAGGACAAATGGTACGAGTTTTGGGAAAAAGAAGGCTGTTTCCGGCCTGTTCTTGCTGAGGACAGGCCGCCTTTCAGTATCGTTATGCCTCCTCCTAACGTTACAGGGTCCTTGCATATGGGACATGCTCTCGACAGCGCTTTGCAGGATATCCTTACTCGCTGGCGGAGGCTTCAGGGTTACGATGCTCTCTGGATGCCCGGGATGGATCATGCCGGTATCGCCACCCAGATCAAAGTAGAGGGACATTTGGCTGAGGAGGGTTTGTCGCGTTACGACCTGGGACGGGAAGAATTTATCCGCCGGGTCTGGATTTGGAAGGAAGAATACCATAAGCGCATTACCAGACAGCTGAAAAAGCTGGGAGTATCCTGTGACTGGTCCAGGGAACGGTATACCATGGACGAGGGTTGTTCTAAGGCTGTCCGGGAAGTATTTGTGAGTCTTTATGAAAAGGGACTTATTTACAGAGGAGATTACATCATCAACTGGTGTTCCCGCTGCCGGACAGCTTTGTCTGATATTGAAGTGGAGCATGCCGATGAGAAAGCTACCCTTACTTATTTGAAATATCCATTTAAGGATGGTTCCGGCTTTATTGTCGTAGCTACCACCAGGGTCGAAACGATGCTGGGAGATACGGCTGTTGCCGTTAATCCCGACGATGACCGGTACAAGCACCTGGTGGGGAAAAAAGTAATCCTGCCGGTGGTAAACAGGGAAATTCCGATTATTGCCGATGATTTTGTCAGCCCGGAATTCGGCAGCGGCGCAGTCAAGGTTACTCCGGCCCATGACCCCAACGACTTTGCTATGGCGGAGAGGCACGGGCTGCCTGCTATTCCGGTCATATCCCTCGATGGTTCCATGGCAGAAGAGGCCGGCCCCTATGCCAAGCTGAGTACATATGCTGCCCGGGAGGCTTTAACGGCGGAGCTTGAAAAACAGGGGACGGTATTAAAGGTTGAGGCCTATGAGCATGCCGTTGGGCACTGCCAACGCTGCGGCACAATCGTGGAGCCTTTGATTTCCAAACAGTGGTTTGTCAAGATGAAGCCCCTGGCAGGGCCAGCTATCGAAGCGGTGACAAAAGGCAGTACGCAGTTTGTTCCCGAAAGGTTTACCAAGATTTATTTGAACTGGCTTGAAAATATACGTGATTGGTGCATCTCACGACAACTTTGGTGGGGCCACCGTATACCGGCATGGTATTGCTCCTGTGGGGAGACCATTGTTTCCAGGGAAGATGCTGTTTCCTGCCCCTCGTGCGGCTCACGGGATCTTAAGCAGGATCCTGATGTTCTGGACACCTGGTTCAGTTCTGCCCTCTGGCCCTTTTCCACCATGGGGTGGCCTGATGAAACAGCGGACTTGAAGAGGTTTTTCCCTACCAAGGTTCTGGTGACCGGTTACGATATTATATTTTTTTGGGTGGCCAGGATGATTTTTATGTCCATGGAATTTATGGGAAAGAGTCCTTTTGCCCATGTCTACATTCATGGTTTGGTACGGGATGCCGAGGGGAGGAAAATGAGCAAATCCCTTGGTAACGGAGTTGATCCCTTGGAAATAATCGAGAAATACGGCGCCGATACCCTGCGCTTTACGCTAGTAACGGGCCAAGCTCCAGGCAATGATCTCCGTTTCCGCCGGGAGAACGTGGAGTCCAGCCGTAATTTTGCCAATAAAATCTGGAATGCTTCCCGTTACGTGTTAATGAACCTTGAAGAGTACCCTGCCGGGAAGAATTTAGGGGATTACCAGCTTGACTTGGCGGACCGCTGGATTTTGCATCGTTTTAACGAAACAGTCGGCGAGGTTACCTGCCAGCTGGAAAGGTATGAGCTGGGGGAAGCAGCCCGGATTATTTATGACTTCCTCTGGAACGATTTTTGTGACTGGTATATTGAGCTGTCCAAAGAACCCCTTTACGGGGGGGATCCTCGTGAAGGAGAGAAGACCCGCCTGATCCTGTGCCATGTTCTTGGCGGCACGCTAACCTTGCTTCACCCCTTCATGCCTTTTTTGACGGAAGAGATATGGAGCAAGCTGCCTATAAGCGGCACTCCTCTTATTGTGTCTTCCTGGCCCGAACCCAGGAAGGAGCTTAACGCTCCTGCAGCGGTGGCGAAAATGAATCTGGTGATGGATGCCGTGCGCAGTATCAGAAACTTGCGGAGCGAAATGGGAATTCCTCCACAAAAGAAAGTAAATGTGGTGTTTAAGTCTTTCGAACCGGAGAGCGAGAAGGCACTGTCGGAGGGGGCAAGCTACCTGAAAAAACTGAGCGGCCTGGACAAACTTGTTATGGGAGGCAAGGAAACGGCTAAGCCATCCTTTTCCCTGACAGCCGTCCTCCAGGGCGGCGAGGCTTACCTGCTCCTGGAAGGCCTGGTGGATCCAAGCCAGGAGGCAACCAGGTTGCAAAAAGAACTAGCCAATATGGAAGCGGAAGTATTCCGTTGTGAAAAGAAGCTTAGCAACGAAGGCTTTCTCAAAAAAGCTCCCGCCGAGCTGGTGGCGGAAGAAAAAGAGAAGCTGGAAGGTTATATGAAGAAACGGAACAGGCTGGCAGCCTACCTGAAGGAGTTGAATGCATAGCCATTGCTCTAATTATGCAGCCGGCAGGCTCAAAGAAGGTGAACTAATTTGATTTACCAAGAAGCCCTTCAATGGATCCATGCGAGAGAAAGATTCGGTATCAAGCCCGGTCTGGAAAGAATGGAGTACCTTCTTGACGGCTTGGGAAACCCGCACCGGCGGCTTAAGGTAATTCATATCGGAGGCAGTAACGGTAAAGGTTCAACGGCAGCCTTTACCGCTTCTCTTTTAAAAACGGCAGGATTCAAGGTTGGTCTTTATACATCTCCGTACCTTAAGGCTTTCACTAACAGAATGGCTGTTGACGGAGTTGAGGTAGGGGAAGAAACCCTTGTCTCCCTAGTGGAAAGGATTAAGCCCGTGGTTGAAGCGGCTGCCGCTGCAGAACCGGGCCCGCCGACGGAATTCGAAATTGTTACGGCCATGGCTTTCCTTTATTTTGCTGAGGCCGGCGTGGATTACCTGGTATTGGAAGTCGGTCTGGGCGGCCGTCTGGATGCCACCAACGTTGTCGTAAGCCCTTTAGCAGTCGTAATTACCAATATATCCCTTGAACATACGGCTGTCCTGGGAAATACCATTAAAGAGATTGCCTGGGAAAAGGCTGGGATTATTAAGGAAGGAGTACCCGTAGTTACCTCTGTCCAAAACAGCGATGCTCTGGATGTTATCGAGGAAAAAGCCAGGGAGAGGAAGGCGCCTTTGTTCATTGCCGGCCGGGATTATTTTGTCAAAGCCGGGGATGCGGGTCTTTGGGGACAATACTTTTCCTATCAAAGCCGGGAAAACGGTTATCAGGATTTGTTCATTCCTCTCCTGGGCAGGCATCAGCTGGAGAACGCCGCCGTCGCCCTTGCTTGCCTGTCGGCGGCAGGGCTTAAAATCAGGGAAAAGGATATCAGGCAAGGCTTTAGGGACATTAGTTGGCCCGGACGTTTCGAAATATTAAAGCATAATCCCCTGGTAGTAATCGATGCCGCACATAACCCCGCTGCCGCCGGGCGGCTGAAACAGGCTTTAGCGGATTACTTCCCCGGGAAAGGGATTGTCTTAGTTTTAGGTATTTTAGGAGACAAGGCCATAAAGGAAATTTTAACGAAACTTATACCGGAGGCCCGTTTAGTAGTTTTAACCCGGGCCATCCACCCAACCCGGGCTCAGGATCCTGAAGAAACGGCTGTTTTGGCCAGAGGGCTGACCTCCAATCCGGTAATTGTTGTAGACAGCTTAAAGGAAGCTCTTATAACCGCACGTAGCAGGACGCTGCCGGGGGAGGTGGTGTGCATCACCGGTTCCTTTTATACTATCAGTGAGGCACGGCGTTTAATAACGGAAGAGAAGATAATTTAGAAGGCGAACTTTTTACTTAAGAACTTTGATTCTAACTCGGGGCAGCCCGGGTTTTTAGTATGAACAAACTTGATTCGGTTTGTGTACATATTAAGAGTACCTATTATTGCCTAATACTATTTTGCGAGTAAAATGGTATAATGATGAGAAACAATGGAGATGAGAAAATGCAAAAAACATTAGGCGATAAAATCAATGAAATATTAAATATTAAAAATATAAACAGATCAGAATTATCCAGACTAACAGGAATATCTACAGGACTCCTTTCCGATATATGCAACAATAAACGAACCTCTGTAACAACAGATACCCTGAAGAGGATTGCCCGAGCCGTTAATATCCATCCTGCCTATTTTCTGGAAGAAGGTACTGTTAGCCCGGCCGATATTTTGCCGCACCTTACCGAAGAAGAACGAAAATTTGTCCTAAACCCGGATATAGGGCTGCCCTGGATAAAGCTTTCTCGGGAAGCGTCCGATAAAGGATTATCCCCTGAAAAGATAAAACAGATAATCAAAATAATACTCGAATAATGTAGAACGATTTATTTTGCCGCGAAAATTGACAAACTAGAAAAAAATTTTATTGTCTGTAAAAGAGACAATAAATATGTTATTATATTTAGGTATAAATAAATTTATTCCGCTAGCAACTGCCAAATAATTCTGATTATTATGTTTAATTGCAACTCAAGAAATTAATTGGCCAGCTATGATCCGGAAACTGAGAAGGCATTCTTCAAAAGAGGTGAAGGTCAGGATGATTAGATCTTTCAGGGGAGGGATCCACCCCGAGCACTTTAAACGGGCTACGGCGGATTTACCTACCCGTTCCGCTCTGTCTCCTGCCAGAGTGGCTGTTTTAATGCAGCAGCATATCGGTGCTCCTTGCGAGCCTTTGGTGTGCGTCGGGGATAAAGTAAAAGTCGGCCAGAGGATTGGGGACAGCAAGGGCTTTGTTTCTGCTCCTGTTCATGCCAGCGTGTCGGGGGAGGTTGCTGAAATCAGGGAATACCCGCACCCCGGCGGTAAGCCCGCCAAGGCGGTGGTAATCGAATCCGACGGTTTGTTTGAACTTCATGAAGGAGTTAAACCACAGCCTGATTTAGAGTCTCTTTCTCCCGACGATCTGCGGCAGATTATCAGGGAGGCGGGAATAGTGGGCATGGGAGGGGCTGCTTTCCCGACCCATGTAAAGCTTTCCCCTCCGCCTGACAAACCGATTGATACGGTTATCATTAACGGAGCGGAATGTGAGCCTTTCTTGACAGCAGACCACAGATTAATGCTGGAACGGCCCGCAGCTGTTATTTTCGGCTTGAAAGTATTTTTAAAGCTTCTGGGGCTAAAAAAGGGGTTTATCGGCGTTGAGGATAACAAGCCCGGCTGTATAGAAGCTTTGAAAGAAGCAGCTCAAGACGATGCCGCCATCGAGGTATGTTCCCTCAAAACAAAGTATCCCCAGGGAGCGGAGAAGCAGCTTATAAAGGTATTCACCGGCCGGGAAGTGCCTCCGGGAGGGCTTCCCATGGATGTGGGAGCCCTGGTTCAAAACACCGGTACGGCAGCGGCTGTTGCTGACGCCCTTCAGAAAGGGTTACCGACAATCGACAGGATAGTAACTGTTACCGGTCCCGGTGTTGTCAGCCCTGCAAACCTTTTAGTCAAGGTCGGGACAATGGTATCGGAAATAGTGGAACAGTGCGGCGGCTTGAAAGATAACGCCCGCAAGATAATCCTGGGAGGGCCTATGATGGGGCTGGCCCAGGCCGGCATGGACATGCCGGTTATTAAAGGCACTTCGGGTATCCTGGTTTTAACGGACGAAGAGGTGGTTATGCACGAGGTCAAAGCGTGCATCCGCTGCGGCAGATGCGTTGAAGCATGTCCCATGAATCTTTTGCCTAACATGCTTGGCTCTGCTGCGGAAATGGGTTTGCTGGATAAAGCGGAAGCTTTTTATGCCACGGACTGTATTGAATGCGGCTGCTGTGCCTATGTCTGTCCGGCGAAAAGGCCTTTGACCCAGTGGATTAGAATGGCCAAGGGAGAAATTCTCGCTAAAAAGAGAAGCTAGGGATTGGAGGGAGGTATTACAATGAAACTGGTTATATCGTCTTCGCCCCATCTTAGGGCTCCGGATACTGTCCGCGATATCATGTTCGATGTCCTGACGGCTCTCTTTCCGGTAGTCCTGGCGGGCGTAGTCATTTTTGGTTATAAGGCCGCAATCACCGTGCTGCTGGCGGCTTTAAGTGCTATGGTTACAGAGGCGATAGTATTAAGGAACAAGAATATTATCGGTGACGGCAGCGCCGCCGTTACCGGAGTGCTGCTGGGTCTGACTTTGCCTCCGGCCCTGCCCTGGTGGATGATTGTGTTCGGTTCTGCAGCCGCTATTCTTATCGGCAAACAAGTTTTTGGCGGGCTGGGCAACAATTTGTTTAACCCCGCCCTGGTAGGCAGGTCTATTCTGGTTATTTCCTGGGCAGGGCCTATGACTAATTGGCTGAGTCCTGTCATTTTCGACGGTGTTTCCGCCGCTACGCCTTTGGCGGGAGGAGAGTCAAGCCTGTTTTCTATGTTTACCGGTTATATACCCGGTTCCATCGGCGAGACTTCGGCTGCCGCCATTTTGCTCGGAGCCCTGTGGCTTCTATACAAGGGTTTGATATCCTGGCATATACCCACCGGTTTTGTAGCGGCTGCCTTTATCCTGGGAGGCCTATTCAGAGGGTATGGTCCGGCTGGCATCCCGGTAGGATTTTTTGCTGCCGGTATTTTTCATGTACTGGCAGGAGGGCTTCTTTTAGGCGCCTTTTTCATGGCAACGGATATGGTTACCTCCCCCGTGACCCGTAAAGGGCAGCTAATTTACGGCGTGGGCTGCGGCATTATCACTGTGTTAATCCGACTCTTCGGCGGCTTTCCCGAGGGGGTTACCTTCGGCATCCTGCTTATGAACGGTGCTACACCCCTGATCGACCACCTGACAATACCGAGGCGGTTCGGGGAGGTGAGAGGCGTATGAGGGATATTGCCAGGCTAGCCTTAACTTTGATGATTATTACCACCCTGTCGGCATTTTCTCTTGCCTATGTTCACGGCATTACTTCGGAGATTATCGAGCAGCGGGAATTGGAACGCTCGGCTGAAATAGTGAAGCAATTTTTCCCCGGCTACAAGGAAATAAGGCAGGAGAATATTGAGGGTGATGAATTTAACCTGGTTTATGGTGAAGAAAGCAGCCTTATGGGAGTTATCGTCAATACAAAAGCCAACGGGTACGGCGGAGATATCCCCTATAGGCTTGTTATCGGCAGTGATGGAAAAATTATGGGAATCATTTACGGCAGCCATGGTGAGACTGCCGGCATCGGTACTCAGATTGAAGATGAAGTCTTTACCGGCCAGATAGTGGGGCTTACCGCAGATGACCCGATTAAAATCAATCAGGATGTGGATGCTATTTCGGGGGCTACTAAATCCAGCACGGGCATGGTTCGCTCTATCAGAGAAACAATGGACAGATTCGCGGCCAACCATTTGGTCCGTTAGAGGAGGGGATAGCGTGAAGGAAAAGCTAGGTACTATTTTAAACAGGGGTATTTTTAGGGAAAATCCTACTTTTCGCCTGGTATTGGGCATGTGCCCGACCCTGGGAGTGACAGCCCTAGCCGTAAACGCTTTAGGTATGGGTCTTTCCACCATGGCTGCTTTGACACTTTCGAATGTGATTATTTCTTCTGTCAGGAAGCTGATTCCCGACAAAATCCGCATACCTTGTTTTATCGTAATTATTGCATCCGTTGTTACTGTCATTGATATGCTGCTGAAGGCATACTTCCCGGAGCTCCATAACCAGCTGGGGGTCTTTATCCCTTTGATTGTGGTGAATTGTATTATCCTGGGCAGGGCGGAAGCCTTCGCCAGTAAGAACAACATACTTAATTCCGCCGTCGACGGTATCGGTATGGGGGTTGGATTTACGTTAAGTTTATCAATCCTCGGCATAGTGAGGGAGCTGTTAGGCAAAGGCACGCTGTTTGGTGCTGCCGTTACGCCGGGCTTTTTCCAGCCGATAACCTTATTTTCCACTCCTCCCGGAGCTTTTATTGCCCTGGGAGTTCTGATGGCTTTGGTGAATATCGCTTTCAAGAAATTTCACCTGGAATAAGCCGTCCGGCAGCAACTTTTAGTTTCAATAAGGAGTGAGGGCTTTGGAGAGACTACTGGCTTTGATTATACTTGCGGTACTGGTTGACAATTTTGTTTTAATTCGTTTTTTTGGTATCTGCCCTTCTTTGGGAGTATCCAAGAAACTTGACACTTCCATCGGGATGGGGATGGCTGTCGTTTTTGTCATGACCATGGCTTCCCTGGTTACCTGGTTGATTTATAATTACTTGCTGGTGCCCTTTGAAATCGAGTATTTAAGAACAGTGACATTTATTCTTGTTATCGCTTCTCTGGTTCAGCTGGTGGAAATGGTCATTCAGAAAGTGAGCCCTGCCTTGAACAAGGCCCTGGGCATTTTTCTGCCCCTGATTACCACCAACTGTGCTGTTTTGGCTGTTGCTATCTTGAACGTGCAAAATGATTTTTCCCTAATCGAGGCGGTTATTTACGGCTTCGGAGCGGCTCTGGGCTTTACTCTGGCCCTGGTGCTGATTGCCGGTATGCGGGAAAGGATGGAGCTAATTACAGTGCCCAAGCCCTTCCGCGGTACGGCTATAACCCTGGTAACGGCGGGAATACTTTCTATTGCCTTTATGGGATTTAGAGGTATGATCTCACTTTAAAATATTAGGATTGAAAAGAAGAGGTGGCTAACATGTTTCAGGCGGTATTAACACTGGGAGCTTTAGGGCTTCTATTTGGAGGTTTGCTTGCTTTTGCCGCCAAAAAACTGGCTGTGGAAACCGACCCGCTGGTGGAATCAATCAGAGAAAACCTGCCCGGGATTAACTGCGGGGCTTGCGGTTATGCCGGTTGCGACCAGTTTGCGGAAGCCGTGGCCAAAAAGGAGGCACCGGTAACAGGGTGTGTTCCCGGCGGCATTACTGTGGCGGAAAAGCTGGCGGAGATAATGGGCACAGAAAAACCGGCAGAAGTCGACAAGAAAGTAGCCGTGCTTTTATGCTGCGGCGATAATAACCTAGCCAGAACGTCCTTTGATTATGACGGTATCCGGGATTGCCGCGCAGCCTTTTTATACGGCGGCGGTCATAAAACCTGCCCTTTTAGTTGTCTGGGGCTAGGCAGCTGCGCTGCCGTGTGCCCTTTTGAAGCCATTACCATGAGCGAGACGGGACTACCCTTGATTGATCAGGTTAAATGCATGGCTTGCGGCAAATGCAAAGATATTTGCCCCAAGCAGGTTATAGACCTGGTGCATACGGAGACTGCCGCACCTATAGTTAAGTGCAGGTCTACGCAAAACGGCAAGGAAGTCAGAGCCGTATGTGATGTCGGTTGTATAGGCTGCGGCATCTGCGTGAAAAACTGCCCCGAAGGAGCGATTGAGCTAGAAAATAACCTGGCGAAGATCGACCCCGGTAAATGTACCAACTGCGGCATCTGTGTTGAAAAATGCCCCCGTAAATGTATTCTGTAAAGAAAGCTGACAGTGCTAACAATGTTTTCGCAGATGCTTAACAATCTGGGCTATATACAAGAGCATTGACAGGGGACAATCAGAATATTTATCTCTAGGAAAAGTAAGGTGGTAAAAATAGCACCAGGCGGGAATAAAGGAAAAATCCACACTCCTTCTTTTTGGGGATTGTTTTTAGTCCTGTTTGTTTTTTGGCTATTAATTACCGGAAGCGTCCATTACCAGTATTTACTGGGAGGAATCCTGTGTGCTTATCTGGTTGCCCGCTTCAACAATTCCCTGTTAATTCTGCCTCAGGAACGTTTTGCCTTTAACTTCAAGACGGCTATGCAAGCTGTTTTCTACCCGGGCAGTTTGATTGCAGCCGTGTTCATGTCCGGCATAGATGTAGCGCGGATAGTACTGCAGCGGGAGATGCCGATTTCTCCCGGTATTATTAAATTTACGACAAAGCTCGATAAAGATGTGACCAGGGTTGTCCTGGCAAATTCGGCGCCGTGGGCGGGGTTTTGCATATCTTCAACCATGCCGTGATGAAATCAATGCTTTTTCTTGCCGCAGGTGCTATAATATATAGTACGGGAATTAGAAACATCAGGGACATGAAGGGTATAGGCAATAAGATGCCTTTAACGATGACTGTATTTTCTGTAGGGGCTCTGGCTATGATCGGTATTCCTTTTACAAATGGGTTTATCAGCAAGTGGTATCCGGTCATAGGGGCGGTTGATGCCGGGAGCCTTATCTATGTTGTTGTTATCCTTATTAGCAGTTTATTGAATGGCGTGTATTACCTTCCCATAGTAATTGACGCCTTTTTTGGTGAGCGGGACGGGCCGCCGCTTAAGACCAGGAAGTTGCCGCTGCAAATGACATTGCCTCTCGCAATCCTCGGTGCCGCAACTATTGTTAAGGGTATTTTTCCCAAAATTATGCTGGGGCTGGCTGACAAAGCAGTCTTGTTTTTATTAAATATCCAATAGAAGGAGTAAGCAAGATGAATACAATCGCCATAACCTTAATCCTTGGGGTTGTGTTTTTTCCCTTTATCATGACGTTTTCCTTATATTTTGCGGAACACTTTTCCGAAAGAACCCGGAATACTATTTCCGTTTTAACTGCCGCCATCACTTTTCTGGCGGCAGCGGCTCTGTACCCCTTTATCAGAGACGGGCAGGTAATCGAATTTGCTTTGTTCGAAATATTTGCTAATTTGGAAATAAGTTTCCGCCTTGACCTCTTGAGTTATGCACTGCTGCTTATCGCTTCCTTTGTCTGGATGCTGGTGACTTTTTACACCCTCGATTATATGTCCGGTGAGCATGCTTGCAACAGGTATTACTCTGTGCATATAATCACCCTGGGCAGCTGTCTAGGTGTCTTTATGGCCGGCGACTTGTTTACCCTTTTTGTTTTCTTTGAATTGATGTCTTTGATGTCTTATATGCTGGTGGTTCATGAAGAAACGCCCGCGGCTTTAAAAGCAGGCTATAAATACTTGATATTTACAATTGTGGGCGGTCTGGCCTTGTTCTTTGGCATTATTGCCGTCTTTGAAATTGCCGGTACCGTTTCTTTCAGCAACGCCAATTTAATTACGGAAGAATCCCCGTTGGCTACTTTTGCTTTTATCTCTTTTTTAATTGGCTTTGGTATAAAGGCCGGTATGTTTCCGCTTCATGTCTGGCTTCCCGATGCTCACCCGGTAGCCCCCTCCCCAGCCAGTGCCTTGCATTCCGGTATTATGTTAAAAACGGGGGTTTACGGACTTTTCCGGATTTTATTTCATATCTATTCCATTGACTTGCTGCGGGAAACAGGCATGACCTTTCTGTTGGCGGCTTTAGCGGTAATTACAATTTTATTCGGCTCGGCTGTGGCCATAACCCAGGAAGACTTAAAAAGGCGCCTGGCTTACTCCAGCATCGGTCAGATGGGTTATATTTTACTTGGCTTGGCAATCTTAAACGAACAAGCCCTAATCGGAACCATTTTCCACATTTTCAGCCATGCTATAATGAAGAGCACCCTCTTTTTGGCTGCGGGCGCCATTATCAAGCAAACCGGCAAAAGGAAGATAACGGAGTTGGCAGGCATAGGCAGGGAAATGCCATATACCATGGTGGCTTTTGCTTTCGCATCCCTGGCCATGATCGGTTTGCCTCCTTTCAACGGATTCTTAAGCAAGTGGAGCTTGAGCCTGGGCGCCCTTGACGCGGGCAGGCCCTTCTATGTTATTGTCCTGCTTCTAAGTAGTTTGATGAACAGTATTTATTATCTGCCTATTTTGATAGCCGCATTTTTCGGCGGGGAGGAAGAGGATATACGTCCCGTCAGGGAGGCTCCGGCCAAAATGGTTACGTCAATTGTTGTCCTGGCGGCCTGTACTGTCATCTTTGGTCTTTCTCCTTTTAATTTTCCTTACCGTTTATCAAAGGCAACAGCGCTTTTTTTGCTGAAAATAGGCTATAATGATTGATTTGGTTCTCAGACAAGGAGTGAGAGGAAATTATTTATTATTTGTACTTTGTTATGTTTTCCTCGGCTGCGGCAATAATCCTGTATTTTTTGCCGCTCAAAGGGCGGCGGCCGTTGCTGTTGTTTATCATAGCCGTTATGGTTGCACTTGCCCTTTATGATTTAACGGGAGCCCCACTTGGCAGCGCTTCGATTTTCCCGCTGCTGGAAGAGCTGGGCCTGGCACCGATTGTTTTTATGGAGCACGCCTACAGCCGGCTTGCCGGCTTCGGCTTTATTTTGGTGGGGGCTATTGCTCTTTTGTACGGCCTGGATGTCTCAGGGGCTGCCGAACAAGCTGCCGCTGTCCTGGCTATCGCCGCCGCTGTGGGTATAGTCTTTGCAGGTAATTTTATTACGCTCTTCATGTTTTGGGAACTGCTGACCCTGGCTACGGCATTGCTGGTTTTTTTGAAGGGGGCTCCTTATTCCAGGAAAACAGGGTATAAGTTTCTGATTTTTCACCTTAGCGGCGGTTTAGCACTTCTATTGGGGATTGCGGAGCATTATGAGGCCACAGGTTCTTTTGCCTTAGCGGTTCCCGAAGCCGGTCTCATCTATTTTATCGTTGCCGTGGGGTTTAAGGCTGCTTTTCTGCCTTTCCATCTCTGGGTTAATTGGGGTTACCCCAACGCCTCTTTCCCTGCCAGTGTCGTTTTGGTCGGTTTGACGACAAAAATAGGCGTTTATGCTTTAGCCCGCTTTATTCCAGCCCACTTTGGGATAATGATGATGGGCGCGGTAATGGCTTGTTTTGGCGTTACCTGTGCTCTTCTCCAAAAGGATTTGCGCCGCCTGCTCTCTTATCATATCATCAGTCAGGTAGGGTACATGGTGGCGGCTGTGGGAGCAGGCACTTATGCTGCGTTGGACGGCGGTCTCCTGCATATGGTGAACCATATGTTATATAAAGCGCTTCTTTTTATGAGCGTCGGCGCCCTTATTTATACGACGGGGACAGAGAATATTCACGAGCTTAACCATCATACCGGAGCCGAAAAGGAAGCCCCCCTTTGGAGGGTTTTGCCTTTGGCGGCCGTCGGTGCTTTGATCGGAGCCTTGGCTATTTCCGGCACACCGCTGTTTAACGGCTATGTGAGCAAGTACCTGCTCAAAAAGGCAATGCATGGAGCGGGAGCGGCGGAATACATGCTACTAGCGGCTGGAGTAGGAACGTCTCTGTCTTTCTGCAAATTTGTTTATTTTGGCTTCATCAAGCCCAGGGTCAGGCTGAAAAGAGCGTTGCCTCTGTCCATGCAGGGTGCTATTTTAACGGCCGCCCTTTTATGTGTTGTTATAGGAATTTATCCCGGTATCATGGCATCTCTTCTTCCTTACGGTTCTTCCCTGCACGTCTATTCCTTCCACGGAATAACGGCGGCTTTGCAGTATATCCTAGCGGGAGCGGTTATATTCTTCTTTATGCGTAAAATCTTGGAGCAAGGCATCTCCCTGCCCGGGTGGCTGAGCATAGAAGTTTTACTGTTTCCGCCTTTGACCTGGTTGCTTAAGAAAATAATAAGTTATAGCGGTATTTTTGCTGCGAAAACAGACCAGGCTTATACCTTTTCCGGCAGGTCAATGCTAAAAATGGCGGAAAAGGCTGCTAAATTCAACGGTTCCTTAGATGATTTATATTCTAAATCGGCTTTATATGCCCGCAAACTGGTTGATTCAACCAAATCTTTTGAAGAGCGGATAGAAATATTTTATGACAAATCAGAGGAAAAACTGCATAAGCTTACCGATAAGACCTTGCATCTCGACGAGAGCCTGAACACAATGTGTGAGAAGTCGGGGGACGCCCTTAAAAAGATGGCTCAGAGAACCGGACACTTTGACGGCAAACCGGATGATAAAACTGAACAACCGGCCGGAAGCAGAAAATATTTTTGGGAAAAATTAAAGTTTCGTCCCGGAGATTTTAATATAAAGAATCTTAATTTTGATACTTTCTTGTTAGCCCTGATGCTGGGAATATTTTTGCTTATCCTCCTTTATTACGCGACGGTCTATTAAGCCGTGGGCCTTTTAAGAATCGGTCCTCAACCTGCTTTTGCCGCCGGGATTAGGTTTCTTTGTGAAACTTGCACCGGTCGAAGTAAAATGTTACTATAAGACTGGCCGGAAAAATATTACGGGAGAATCAATATGAAGCGAAGCACCCTGGTGTTATTGTGTTTTCTCTGTGCAGCAGCCGGAGCCCCTGCTTTAACAGGGTGTTTGCGGACAGGCTATGCGGAAACGAGTGCAACTAAGTTCGGCCTGATGGATACCCTGGTTACGGTTCGCATTTATTCCGAGAGCAGAACGGAAGGTGAAACGGCCCTTAACGAAGTTCTCGGCGTGATTGAAAGCCTGGAAAAAGAACTGTCACGGCACGTGAACGGCAGTCCTGCTGCCGAGGTCAATGCTAAAGCCGGACTTGAACCTGTCAAAGTTACCGACAGTCTTTTAACTGTTGCCCGTTTGTCTTTGGAAATGGGAGAGCTGACGCAAGGGGCCTTTGATATTACCGTTTCCCCCTTATTGGATCTTTGGGGTTTTACCGACAATGAGCAAATTATTCCCCGGGAAATGGAGATAGAGGCATTGCTGCCGCTAGTGGACTACCGGCAGTTGCAGCTGGAGGAAGCGGCCAAGACTCTTTACTTGCCGCAAAA
The DNA here is from genome assembly GCA_964646795.1 of uncultured Syntrophomonadaceae bacterium. GTDB lineage: Bacteria > Bacillota > Dethiobacteria > PWVN01 > PWVN01 > CAZYHL01. The sequence continues at coordinate 4,198 of CAZYHL010000011.1, read as the reverse complement.
AGGGATGGCCATTGATTTAGGGGGGGTGGCCAAAGGTTACATAATTGACAAAGCAACGGAGGTCCTCGAAAAAGCCGGCATTAAGAAAGCTTTTATCAATGGCGGGGGGGATATCAGGGTTCTGGACACCAGAACCGACGGCAAACCCTGGCGTATCGGTATCCGCCACCCCCGCAGCACTGAAGCCGACGCTGTCATTGCCGTAATTGCGCTGACGGACGAGGCAGTGGTCACTTCGGGAGATTACCAGCGGTTTTTTATGTCGGAAGGGAAGCGCTACCATCATATCCTTGATCCCCTTACCGGCTACCCTGCTGCAAACGGAGTTATAAGTGTTTCCGTCATTGCCGAAACAACTGCCGCTGCCGACATGTTAGCGACGAGTATTATGGTATTGGGGTTGGATGAGGGCTTGCCTTTAATTGAAAGCCTGCCGGGCGTTGACGCCGTTATTATAACGTCAGACATGGAAATCCATGTGACTTCCGGGATAAAAGACAGGGTCGAGCTGGTCTCTTAGTTAGCAGAAAGGAGCGGGAAATCTCTGACTGCCTCAAGAATGGTTTATTTGTCCCTGCTGGTTGCCTTTGCCGTGGTGATTCATACCGTTGAAGCATATATTCCTTTTCCTATCCCCGTGCCGGGTGCTAAGTTGGGGCTGGCCAATATTATTACCCTTCTGGCCTTATGTTTCTATGGTTTTTACAGCGGCCTGACAGTGGCTATTTTGCGCAGCATCTTGGGCAGTTTACTGGCGGGTGGTTTTCTTGGTTACGCTTTTTTCTTCAGTCTCGCCGGTGCCTTAGTCAGCACGGTGCTAATGGCTGCCTGCCTCCCCCTTGTTGGGAAGGGACATCTAAGCCTGATATCCGTCAGCGTTATCGGTGCTGTCTCCCATAACACAGCCCAGGTGGTGACGGCAGCCCTTATTATCGATAATTTTCACCTTTTGGCGGTTTACTTGCCGTACTTGATTCTTTTGGCCGTGCCTACGGGACTAATAACCGGCATGGCGGTAGTTTACCTTGAGAAGAAGCTAAGGGGAGCAGGTTTAGTGCCCGGCCTGAGGGGAGGAGGGGCTTGATTGGCCGATCTTATTCTTGCCTCTGCGTCACCCCGCCGCAAGCAGTTATTAAAACTATCCGGCCTGAGTTTTGACATGATTCCCGCTCTTATGGCCGAGGAGAAAGTAAAAGCAGCTTCACCGGAGCTTTTGGCGGTAAAGCTGGCTTTGCTGAAAGCCCGGCAGGTTTCTCGCCTCCATCCTACCCTACCGGTCTTGGGTGCCGATACGGTGGTGGTCATTGAAGAGGAAATATTAGGCAAGCCTGCAGACATTGCGGCTGCCGAGGCTATGCTCGGCAAACTGCAGGGGAAATGCCACCGGGTTATTACGGGTATAGCGGTGGTACAGTGGGAGCCCTTAAAGGAAGAAACGGCGTATGGGGAAACGCTTGTCTGGATGCGTTCCTTAAGCCCGGGAGAGATTAAGGCGTATGCAGCCACAGGAGAACCCTTGGATAAGGCAGGAGCTTATGGGATTCAGGGCAAGGGCGGTTATTTGATTGAGAAAATTCAAGGCTGCTGTTCCAATGTGGTCGGGCTGCCCCTATCTTTAACCATGACCCTGCTTGGGAAGTTCGGGCTCAGTATATTTTAAGGAGATAAAGGATGAAAAGTGAAAATCATTCAACCTTAAAGGATTTGCCCTGTCAAGAGCGTCCCCGGGAAAGGCTGGCAGCGTTGGGGGCGGAAAAAGTATCCAATGCAGAACTTTTGGCAATAATAATCAGAACAGGGCATTATGAAGAAACCGCTCTTCACCTGGCGGAGAAAATACTAAACAGAGCGGGTGAACTGCGGGAATTACCCTACCTGTCTGTGGAAGAGCTGGCTGAAATTAAAGGGATGGGGCCGGTCAAGGCTGTCCAGGTCAAGGCTGCTCTGGAGCTGGGCCGTCGTATGGCCGCCGCTTCCAGAGGTTGCGGGGGTGACATATCTTCTCCTGTTGCTGTTTACAATTATCTGGCGGAGGATATGCGCTACCTGGAGCAGGAAGAATTCCGCATAATTCTCTTAAATATTAAAAATATTGTGATTGCGACAGAAACCGTATTTAAAGGCAGCCTCAACTCTACCATTGTCCATCCCAGGGAAATTTTCCGCCACGCTCTAAAGCGAAGTGCCGCTTCTGTAATTCTGGTGCACAACCACCCCAGCGGCAACCCCGAACCCAGCGGTGAAGATGTAAAAGTCACGCGGCGCTTGGCGGATGCGGGAGAAATAATAGGTATAAATGTGTTGGATCATGTTATAATTGGGGAGGATAGTTACGTCAGTTTACGCGAGAAGGGCTTAATTTGACCTTCCTCCGAATTTATTCCAGTTGCTTGTCCCTTCGAGGAATTATATAATGAAAATTGGCAATTGGTTAAAAAAGAGTTCTTTCAGGCAGAAAGGAGAGGCAGAGGATGCGTTTTTTAACAAAATTTTTCACCAGGGACATCGGAATTGACCTCGGCACGGCGAATACCCTTGTATTTGTTAAAGGTAAGGGGATCGTTCTGAGAGAGCCTTCCGTAGTAGCCATCCGCAGGGATACTGGTGTGATTCTTGCAGTCGGCGAGGAGGCGAAAAGGATGATAGGGCGCACACCGGGAAACATTGTGGCCATTCGCCCTATGAAGGACGGAGTAATAGCTGATTTCGACATAACTCAGACTATGTTAAGGCATTTTATTGCTAAGGCGTACCGCCGCAGGACTCTTTTTTATCCCCAAGTAGTAGTTTGTGTTCCTTCAGGTGTTACGGAAGTGGAAAAAAGAGCGGTATTGGATGCGACCAAGCAGGCGGGAGCAAGAGAGGCCTTTCTGATTGAAGAACCAATGGCGGCG
>CAZYHL010000011.1:0-1294 GCA_964646795.1 uncultured Syntrophomonadaceae bacterium | reverse complement strand
CGGCTGAGACCGGTGTGCATACGATAAGGCTCCTCTCATGCGAAAGAAGCGTTCCAAGATACGCAGGAATCAAACTGGCTGAAAAAATGTCCCGGTGGGAGAAGATCTTGGATGATGCGACCAAGCAGGCAGGAGCCAGAGAGGCTTTTTTGATTGAAGAGCCAATGGCGGCGGCTATCGGTGCGGGGCTGCCCGTAGGGGAACCGACCGGCAGCATGATTGTCGACATCGGGGGCGGTACCACGGAAGTTGCTATTATTTCGCTGGGGGGCATAGTAACTAGCCGGTCCATCCGCATCGGCGGGGATGAAATGGACGAAGCTGTTGTTCATTATATTAAAAGAACATATAACTTGATGATTGGCGAAAGGACCGCGGAAGAAATCAAGATTGAAATCGGTACCGCTTTTGAAGCCGATGAAACCATCAACATGGATATAAGAGGGCGGGATTTGGTTACGGGACTGCCAAAAACCCAGTCGGTTTCTGCCCATGAGATTGAAAAAGCTCTTTCGGATCCGGTTACCCAAATTCTTGACGCAATTAAGATAACCTTGGAAAAAACCCCGCCCGAACTGGCTGCCGATATTATGGACAAGGGTATCGTTATGACCGGGGGCGGTTCTCTCTTGAAGGGGCTCGATAAATTAGTCGCCCAGGAAACAGGTATGCCTGTCTATATCTCGGAAGACCCCTTAGATTGTGTTGCCTTGGGTTCCGGCAAGGCTTTGGCGGAGATAGAGCTTTTACGCCGGGTAGCGGTATCCCCCCGAAAAATTTCTTAAGGATGAGTTTTAATGGGTAACCCCAAGAAGTCTGTTAAGTGGAAAATTATCACTGCCGCGGCGGTGGTAATATTCTTGCTGACTGTTACGGTTCTTACAGGAAGGGGCAGAGAGCACCTTACTTTTTTTGAAACTGCGGTGCAAACCGTTTTTGCGCCTGTTCAGAACCTGGTCAGTTCTGCTGCCAGGAGAACTGCTGCAATAGTGGAAACAATACATAAATACCGTCTTTTGGAGGGAGAAAACAGACTCTTAAAAGAAGAATTGGCTTACCTGGAGTCGGTGCGGGTTCAAGTTAAAGAATTGCTGAAGGAAAACTACAGGCTGAGGGAGCTGCTGGAATTTAAAGCTCAGACGCAGTATACCCTGATGCCGGCAGAGGTAACCGCCAGGAACCCGGAGCACTGGTTTGAAATGCTGACGATTAACAAGGGCTCTTCCCATGGTATTGAAAAAGGCATGCCTGTAGTGACGCACTTGGGTTTGGTGGGGAACATTGATTCCGTAGC
>CAZYHL010000010.1:0-21894 GCA_964646795.1 uncultured Syntrophomonadaceae bacterium | reverse complement strand
CTGGAGTTATCAAAGTTTAATAGCGAAAGTGATAGAGATTGATTATAGTGATTTCATCGTGATCTACGATGATTATGAAAATCATATCAGGCAGGTATACATCAAGGGGAAAATTGATCCTTTACCGATGGTTTTCGGAAGGTACTTTAACGCCGGAGATTTCAATAGAGGAAAATCTTTAGCGGTGGTGGGCCGCAATCGTATATATGATGTTTTTGATAAAGAAGGCACTGATATGATACAGCTTGGAGATCAAATATATGAAGTAATAGGAATTACAGGTTTCAATTTGGACACAATACTCGACGAAATGGTTATTGTAAACGGCGATGCCCATTTTGTTAAAGCTAAAAACAATGTTTTTATTTTAGATGGATATTCCGGGAAGGGACCGGATTACAGCCTCAAAGTATTCGAAAGTATAAAGGATAATACTGCTAGTACCAGTTTAAACGGTGCAAAAGTACCTGTAGATAAATTAGACATTAAGCCTACCGGAATTGACAGATTATTGCGCACTGTTATAAGCACAACCATCATTAATTTATTATTAATAATTTCTTATGCTCTTTGCAGTGCAGCCATATCATTTGAGTGGATAAGCAGAAAACGCAGGATTATTGCAGTTAAACGGCTGGTGGGTTGGAGTAATAAAAGACTTATTTTAGATTTGTATAGGACTTTTGCTGGTTTTGCCTTTACAGGGATAATATTAGGAATAACTGTAATGATTTTTATTAAACCAACAATAACAAAACCAATATCAATCCTCATTGTAGTTATATTAAATGTTATCTTTTGCTGGTTAGTCACTATCCTTCCAGCTAAGAAGATGCTCGAAATATCTGTGGCGGAAGTCATGAGGTAATAAAAAATGTTTAATATTAATTGGGATATTATTAAATTGGAAATAAACAGGAATATCAGGAACAACAGGTTCATCAATTTAACTTTGCTTATGCAGTGCATTGTATGTTTTACTCTTATACCCCTGGTGATTGCCAATACACTATCAGCAAATCAAAGCGCCGGGGACTTTAAAGAATTCGTCGGCAACAAAATATACTATACATTAAGCGACATGGGCGATGAAGATGGCAGTTTCGCAATTTATATGAGGGATTCCGGTAAGGAATATTACAAACTTTATAATTTTGTCAACGAACTGAGAAATAATGAAAATTTTACTTTTATCAGTACTCTTTTTCAACCATTAGATGTTGTCTTTGATGATAAGATTCCCGATAAATTTTACTTCGGTTATGAGGACGGCATTTCTTCCCATCCCAGGCCTTATTATGAAGATAAAGAGTTACTGCTGGTATCCATGAAAGCAATCCATGTTTCTCATAATGTCTTTTCAGAATTCGGTATTTCAGTGGCTGAGGGGAGTATATTTTCTCAAGAAAATTTTAGATTAGATAACCCTGATACCGTTAAAGTTATTCTCGGAAACGAATATCGGGATTACTATACATTAGGAGATACTTTCGAGGCCTTTAACCTGTTTGAAAGAATGCGTTTCGAAATCATAGGGTTTTTACCACAAGACACATATATGCCGATAAAGGGTTCATTATTCTATCTTGACAGGTATATAATAGTGCCGGCTTTTTCGCAGGTTGATTTTAATAAATATGAGGATTTTGCTAAGATAACTTTATCCCAGCAGGCCAATGGACAGATAATAGCGCCACCGGATACAAATATAAATATCCCGAATCTTGTTAATAAACTTTCGGATAAGTATAATACAATGTACTTTAGAGTCTACCAGATTGGTGCTCAAAGAATCCTGAATTTCGTAAAATTATCTGATGAAATTATTAAACAATTACTGCGAATATCTTTAACACTGATATTTTTTACTATCGTTGGATTATCAGCCAATATATTAGGACGAATACACGAAGATTATTTCTTGTTTGGTGTTCATTTAATCAGCGGAGGGACACTAGGAAGCATTTTATTGCAAATGATATGTTTTATCAGTATTATAGTAGGAACTGCTCTGATGATCTCTCTGTCTGTCTCCGCTTTAATACTTGGCATAGGAGTTCACCTATTAATTACTGTACTTGTTGCCGTCCTGGTTCTGGGATTATCCTGTATTGCGCCTGTCATTAATCTTACCAGGCTTAAAGTAAATCAGTTAATCAGGAGGAAGGAATAAGTGAATATTGTAGAATTAAAGGATATCAGTAAATATTTCGGTTCCGGCGATTCCAGGATAGATGCCTTAAAAAACATAAACTTAAATATAAGCCAAGGTGATATGGTTTCTATAACCGGCAAAAGCGGCTCCGGTAAATCAACTTTATTAAATATTTTAGGCGGCCTTGACACCCCTAGCAGTGGCGAATACTTGTTTGAAGGAAGAAATATTAACGGCTTGAATCAAAATGCCTTGGCAGAATTTCGCTGCAAAAACATTGGCTTTATTGTCCAGCATTTTGCTTTAATAAACGATATAACTGTTTTTGAAAATGTTGCCTTGCCGTTAAGGTACCAGAGAATACCTAAACAAGATATTGAAATTATTGTAAAATATATTTTAAAAGAAATGGATCTGACCGAAAAAATCAATTCTTACCCAAACCAGCTGTCAGGTGGGCAATGCCAGCGTGTTGCCATTTCCAGAGGACTTGCCTGCAATCCAAAGCTACTATTGGTAGATGAGCCTACAGGTTCATTAGATGAAAAAACAGGCTTAAGCATTCTTGAAGTCTTTAAAAAATTGAACAAGCAGGGAATTTCTATAATCATAGCAACCCACGATAGTTTTATTGCCAATTCATGCAAAAGAATTTTTCATTTAAAAGATGGTGAATTATCTAAATAAAATAAATATTATAATTGATAAAACAAGCAATAAGTACCTTGATAATCCTGGAAAAGATAAAATAACAATATTAAAGTTAACATAATATGTATTATAGGACGTTGTAGCCAGTTTATTCCGGTGCTCCTGTCTTTTAAGTGCTTGTTAAAATGCCTTTCCCTCCTCGCTTTTAACTTTCTTAGCAAATCAACCTCGCCTTTATTTATGATATTTGTCCGGCAAACTATTTATTGATCACCGTTATTGGCCGACGTTAGTTATTGACTATGGTTTTTATGCTTGAGATTTTCCAGGTATTTAACCGCCGTTAACGCTGCAACCTGACCCTCTCCCGAAGCCTTGGCCAGCTGGTATGGCGGCCCAGCGCAATCACCGGCTGCGTAAAGGCCGCTAATGTTTGTTTCCTGAAACTTATTCACCTTGATAGCATTATTCTCTATTTCAACACCTGGTACGAGCCTTTCGGGAGGCAGGCTGGCCCTTAGGATGAAGATGCCGTCCACGGTTATTTCCTGATTTTTAAGTTTCAAGCTCTCTACTTTACCCTTACCTGTTATTCCCAGGGGAAGGCTGTTTTCGAAAGTATTGATGTTGTCAAATCCGGCAAAACTATGGGTATAATCTTTATAAACCGGTATGTAAGCTACTTCACGGCATAATTCGGCCAGGTATTCAGCTTCCCCTTCGCCATCTTTGACATAGGATAGGACTGCTACTTTTTTATTCCTGTACAGTTGTCCGTCGCAAGTAGCACAATACCCCACCCCTTTACCCAGGAGCTCCTCTTCTCCGGGTAGCAAATTTTTATTGCTTACGCCGGTAGCAATAATAACGCTCTTGGCATTGTATTCCTCAGAACCAGCCTGAAGGATAAAATCGTCATCCAGTTTGAAAACAGTATTAACCTTCTTAGTGTTAATTTCAATTTTCATTTCCTTGACGTGATTTAAAAATTTTTGCCTTAGTTCTTTACCTGTTACTTTAGGAAAACCTAAATAATTATCAACCTGAGGAGCAGCATATAGTTTGGGAGAACAAAGCTCCATACCAAAGATGATAGTATCAATATTCCTTATTTTTGCATTTACCGCCGCTGACAAGCCGGCAGGACCACAACCGACAATAGCTAATTCCGCCGCATTAGTGTCTAATAACATATTCTATTCCCCTTTCTGCCACATTGAAAATAGCTAAACAAATAGATTTGTGAAGGCAAATTTGTCAACATCCACCAAACCCCTGTTCGTCAACCTGAGTTGCGGGATGACAGGCAGGGACAGCAGGGACATGGTCATAAAAGGTGATTTCATCGAGCAGCCCAGGGCTTGCCAGCCCGAGGCCAGTTTTTCGATGTCGCCTGCCACCTTCCCTATGCTTTTATCTGACATCAAACCTGCTACAGGCAGCTCTAAAAGTGACAACACTCTTCCATCCCGAACGGCTATCATCCCCCCTCCTGCCGCTGCCAGCTCGTTGGCGGCAAAAGCCATATCGCTGTTGTTGGTTCCGATTACTAGAAGATTGTGGCTGTCATGGGATACCGTTGAAGCAACAGCGCCTCCCTTTAAACCAAAGCCGGAAACAAAACCCAAGCCTATTGTTCCCGTGGCCTTATGCCTTTCAATGCAAGCAATTTTAATAATGTCCGCTGCTGTTGCGGCAGGCACATCAGCTTCCGTTATGGCAAGCTTTGCGGTTGTGCTCTGCGTTACAGCCTTTGATTCAATAGCTTTTATTACTTTGACAACAACCTTTTCGGCGCCCCGGGGCGGTTTTATGTTAAAATCGTCAGGCTGCAAGGGCCGTTTTATGTTAACCGTACTTCGGGACCAGGCAGGATACTTATATTCCTGCGGCTCAAGCAGCAATTTTCCTTCTTTGGCAGCAAGTTTTCCGTTTACGAATACCTTGTCCACTTCCACGCCAGCCAAATCCTTGAGAACAAGCATGTCGGCACATTTCCCCGGAGAAATGCTGCCTAAGTCCGCTTCCTTGTTAAAATATCTGGCCGTATTAATGGTAACCATCTGAATGGCTTTAACAGGCTCAAGGCCTTCCTCGATTGCTCGGCGTACCACATGGTTCATATGCCCTCTTTTTATTAGGCTTTCCGGATGCGTATCATCACTGACTAGGATGCCAAAACGACTATCTATCCTCTTTTCCGTGATTGCTTTGACGGTTTGTTTAATATCCTGCCAGGCGGAGCCTTCCCTTAGCATCGCATACATGCCAAGCCTCATTTTTGCCAGCGCTTCTTCTTTTCGAGTAGACTCATGACAGGAGCTGCAGCCGGACGCTACGTATGCTTGCAGTTCTTTACCCGTCGATGGTGAAGCAAAGTGCCCCGTAACCGGCTTCCCGGCTTTTAACGTCATTTGAACCTTCCGGTGGGCTTGGTTGTCACCAAAGATGATTCCCGGGTAATTCATCATTTCTCCCAAGCCTGCCGTCTGAGGCCAAGACAGCATTTCCTCAAGAGCATCGGCTTCAATGGAAGCTCCGGCATCTTCAAATCCTGCGGCGGCCGGAACACATGACGGTATGGTTGTAAACACTTTTAGAAGGAGGCCTTGCCCCTCCTCAATCATCATTTTTATCCCTTTTACGCCCAGCACATTAGCTATTTCATGAGGATCCATAAAAATTGTTGTCGTCCCCAAAGGCAATACTGCTTTACTAAATTCCGTCAACCCGACCATACTGCTTTCCACATGCATGTGGCCGTCCAGAAATCCCGGACAGAGGTATAAACCATGAGCATCAATAATCTCCGTTTCGGGGCCGATGGTATGGGAAGCGTCGCCGACATAAGCAATGCGGCCTTTATAAACGGCCACATCAACATTAGCGATTATTTCCGCTGTGTTAACATTAACAAGACTTCCCTGCTTGATTACGGTATGGGCTTTCAATTTGCCCATGGCCACATCAGCCAGTTCTTCCGTCATCTCCCACAGTGGTATTGATTCCATTGTTCTCACCTGTCGTTTCCTAGAGCTAAAAGCAATTCTTTTAAATTAGCCAGGCTTCCTCTGTAGTCTGCCTGGATATCAGACCTGTTATGCCTGTTGACAATATACTTGTCGGCGAGAAATGTTTTCATGCCCAGCTTGCCGGCTGCCATATCCTGATCCACATCATTGCCTACCATCATGCATTCAGAAGGCGTCCTGCCCAAGTTATGCAATATTTCCCGGTAATAATCCAAATTAGGTTTACAAAAATGCATGTTTTCGTAAGTGGTTACGAAAGAACAGCTAGACCTCGAAATGCCTGCCCATTTCAATCTTTCAGTAATAGCCGCTTCAGGAAAAATCGGATTTGTAGCGATAGCAATTTCCAAATTGTGTTTTAAGGCCGTATCTATGACCTCCGGTGCAAGGGGAAGAAATTCTGTTACCTCCTTAAGAGCTAAATACTCATTGCGGTAGAATTCATCAAAAATGGGCATCAACTCGGCCGGTTTTAAGTCAATATCACCGAAAAAAGTCTCGATAAAAGCTTCTTGATTGGTCTTTTCAGGGTTGTTATTTACTACCATAGCCCTGGTTGCCGTCAAGATTAACGATAAAAATTCGTCCTCTTCCATGTATGGTTTTATCACTTTAGACAAAGCAATAAAATACTCCTTCAAGAAATCCTGCATATCAACACCAAGTAATGTACCGTCTAAATCAAACAGAACAGTCTTAAGCATGTTATCCCTCCAAACAATTTATATAATTATATCTTAACTATATGGCAGATAGTTTACAAGCCTAACCTTAAAATACTTTTCCTTTTAAGGCATTAGAAAGAAAAAACCCCTTGCGGGGTCTACTCAGTAATCCTTTGACTTAAAGAAGCTATCTGGCGTCCGATTTCGACATGTTCTTTCACCCGGGACAGACAGGTTTCAAAGCGGCTTTTTTCTGTCTGTAACTGTTTTCGCAGCGACTCTATCTCCTCCTCTGCTCCGGTACCTAACTTGCAGAGAATAAGCTCTCTTTTTAAAGCTGCGCATTCTGCTTCATATTGGCTTGGCTGTTCCAGAAAGATTATATCTCCCCCATATTCGGCATATATAATCCCAGGATCGTCTACATGAGGATTATAACTTAATAACTGTGTCAGACTTAACCCGTTGGCGCGGGCTATCCCTATCAGTGTATCTCCTGCTTTAACTAAATGTTGTTTAGCATTCATACTGTTGTCCTCCTCCTCTAAAGTTACTTCCAGAAATTCTGCCGTTGTTTTAACCAGCACCCGGGCAGCCAGAAGCCTGAATTCTTGGGTTTTTAATTTCTCGACGTCTTCTCTATTGGTGTGAAAACCTGTTTCAAATAAAATCGAGGGCATATTTGGTACCCTTAAAACGTAAAAATCGGCCTCTCGCATCCCCCTGTCATTCAGAGGCAGCAACTCACGGCACCACTTCAAGCCAATTTGAGCCAACTTCAGGTTTCTGGCAGGATAACGATAGACGCTGAAACCATTGGGGAGCGTCCACTCCTTCCCATCGCCATAAGCATTGCTGTGTTGTGATAAAAATAAAGCAGCGCCTGCCTTATGAGCAGTTATAACCCGATCTTCCAGGGATGTAGGGTAGGTGTCTGCTTCCTTGGTTTTGATGCACTCAAGTCCGGGGATCAGCTTGATTATTGCTGCCGCTTTGTCACAAACATCCTGGGCAAATTCCCATTCATAATATGTTCCGTCGGGGGAGCGGTTAACCGACCTGTTGTTATGGCCCGGATCCAGGCAAACGAGCTTACTCATGCTTCACAACCTCTCCTATGTTATCGTTACCTTTTTAATAAACCTTGCCGTTCCTCTGCTTTATAGTATGCTGCTCAATCCAACATTGACACTTTTCTCTATATTTTCGGTCTTAATGCCCGTAAGATTTCCCGGTATATAATAATCTATCACTTAATTCAGCATATGCCTGTTGCATTTTAAGATTTTCAAAAGCTATCCCTCCCGTTTGCCTCTTTTAGATTGCTAAAGAAAAAGTAATTGACAAGTTACTTCTTTTTCAGTATTATATAAGGCAAGTTAGAAGGAAAAGACAATGACAAGGAAAGTAAGGTACATTGTGAATAATAGAGAGCCGTTGTGTGGTGGAAAACGGCATTTGCATGCATCTGAAGCTCACCTTTAAGTTTCCGGGCTGAAGCCAAGTAAGTTCGGACGGTATGAAACCGTTAACAATCCAAGGGAAACAGTAATCTATGTTTGCTGTTTTACTAGAGTGGTACCGCGGAAGTACAGGACTTTCGTCTCTAAGACGGAAGTTTTTTATTTACCTTTTTTGAAAGGGGAATTAAGATGAATAAAATTATTATCTTCGACAGCACCCTTCGTGACGGTGAGCAAACGCCCGGCGCTAAGCTCAATTTGAACGAAAAACTGGAAATAGCCCGGCAGCTTGCAAGGCTGAATGTTGATATTATCGAAGCAGGTTTTCCCATATCATCACCGGGAGACCTCAAGGCCGTGCAAGCAATTTCCAGAGACATCAGGGGCCCAGTTATCACTGCCTTGGCCAGGGCTGTTAAAGGAGATATCGATTGCGCTTGGGAAGCCGTTCGGGAAGCGGAAAATCCCAGGATTCATGTTTTTTTAGCCGCGTCGGATATCCATATGATCCATAAACTTAAAAAAAGCCCCGAGGACCTGCTGGAAACCGCCATAGAAGCAGTAAAATACGCCAAAAATTATACGGATAATGTCCAATATTCCTTGGAAGACGCCACCAGAGCCCGGAAAGAATACATGTACCGGGTCATTAAGGAGGTTATTGACGCCGGGGCCACAACAATCAATATCCCCGATACGGTAGGTTACGCCGTGCCGGAGGAATTCGGTGTCTTAATTGAAGATATCTTCGTAAATGTACCTAACATCCACAAAGCGGTAGTTAGCGTCCACTGCCATAACGACCTGGGTATGGCAGTGATAAATTCTTTAACCGCCCTGGGAAAAGGAGCCCGTCAGGTTGAATGCAATATAAACGGACTGGGTGAAAGGGCCGGTAATGCCGCCCTGGAAGAAATAGTGGTTGCCTTAAAAGTCAGAGGCGACTATTTCAAAAGTTTTGAAACCGGATTGAACCTGAGAGAGATTTACAAAACAAGCCGGCTGGTCAGCAGTCTGATGGGAATCCCCGTACCCGTCAACAAAGCGGTTATCGGCACGAACGCTTTTGCTCATTCGTCGGGTATCCATCAAGACGGGATCTTAAAAAACAAAGAAACCTATGAAATCATAAATGCAGACCTTATCGGCGGCCAGGCAGGAAAAATGATTTTAACGGCCAGATCAGGCAGGCATGCAGTTCGCCACCAGCTGGCCGAACTGGGTTATGTTCTTGCCGAAACGGATTTCGAAGCTATTTACGAAAAGTTTATCGAGCTGGCAGACAAGAAAAAAGAAATTTATTTCGAAGATTTGGAAGCGATAATGGCCGAAAGAATAGCTGTGGATTATGCTCCGGTTTATGCTCTGGTGCACCTGCAAACGGTAAGCGGCACAAAAAGCATTCCTGTTGCCGCCGTTAAACTGAACAAAGATAATAAATCCTATGAGGAGGTATCCAGCGGTGCGGGCCCCATTGATGCCGCCTACAACGCTATAGATAAAATTACCGGTATAGCTTTGCGTCTTGAATCCTATAATTTAAGAGCCGTGACGGAGGGCAGAGAAGCGCTGGGAGAAGTATCGGTCCAGATTAATTACCAAGGGAAAAAAATAGTCGGCAAGGGCACGAGTACGGATATTATTGAAGCCAGCGTTAAAGCCTATCTAAACGGCATCAACAAGCTGATTGCTAAAAATGGTAACGGCAGATAACTAAAATTCCCGGAGATTTAATCTCCGGGTTAATCATCAAGCCAGGCCGGCACGACGCCTTCTTTTTTTAAATAATATTCTTTAAGGCAGTCTGCCGCAACTCCTTCAAGACTATCAATCTTAGCTGTCTCTCTTTCCTCCTCAACTTCTTCCCCGGTTTCATTGCTCTCCTCCCATATTTCAGGTAATAAATATTTTTCCGGAGGAGACGGCAATTAATTCACCCTTTCTTTTTAATTCTAGTTTGGCCAAACTGCCGGATATTATATCATAGGCATGAGGATTATTTGACCGGGATAAATTGCGCCTCCGTCTATACCATTTTCTTGCTGGAGCAGCCAAACATATTTTCTGATGTCATAACCGGGCGGCAGATTGTTGCTGGCTATGGCCCATAAAGTGTCCCCTTGTTCCACGACAACTTCCCTATACTCAATTTCCCGTTCCGCCCCGGTTGCGCTTTTGATGAAGATGACTAGAAAAACAATTATTATAAACATCAATAATTTATATTTTCTCTTTTTCTTATTTTTCCCAAAGCTGTTGCCGTAAGCCAAACCTTCATACCTTATTCCCACAATACCAACTCCCCTATCTACAGAACATATGTTTGTTATTATCATACCACGAACAAATGTTCCCGTCAAGAAGATTTCGAACTAGTGTTTGCTTATTTTTAAAAATTATGCTATAATCCCAAGAAAAGACAGGTGGTGGTAATATGGATGATTTAACACCGAGACAAAAAGAAATCTTGACTCTAATAAAAAAATACGTAAAGGAAAAAAACTACCCTCCGTCTGTGAGAGAAATAGGTTTGCAGGTTGGCTTAAGTTCAAGCTCCACCGTTCACTCCCACCTTGAAAGCCTGGAAAAAAAAGGTTATATAAAAAGAGATCCGACCAAACCCAGAGCAATCGAAATACTTGACGATTTTATCTATGGCGGGAATAATGATATTCCCGGTACCAGAAGGATACCCGTTGTAGGCCAAGTTGCAGCCGGGATGCCGATATTTGCGGAAGAGAATATTGAAGACTATTTTCCTGTTCCCGAAAACATGGTCAAGGAAGACAAAGTATTTATGCTTAGGGTTAAAGGAGAGAGCATGCGGGATGCCGGTATTTTAAACGGTGATTATGTTAT
This sequence comes from uncultured Syntrophomonadaceae bacterium, assembly GCA_964646795.1. GTDB lineage: Bacteria > Bacillota > Dethiobacteria > PWVN01 > PWVN01 > CAZYHL01. Next base: position 11,069 of record CAZYHL010000010.1, on the reverse strand, counting down.
TGTGCGGCAGCAAAACGAAGCCCAGACCAATGAAATTGTGGTAGCCCTAGTCGAAGGTGAAGCTACAGTAAAAAGATTATTAAAAAATAATGGTCAAGTGATTTTGAAACCGGAGAATGAATTGTATGAGCCTATTACCGGCACAGATATCGCTGTGATAGGGAAAGTAATCGGCTTGTTCCGGAAACTTTAGCTTTTTTTAGCATAAAACAAATTATAAACCGCCTTGCTGATGGCTGCTTTTGAGTGGGCATAAACAAGGCCGCCCTGCAGATAAACGGCGTAGGGAGGAACTAAGGGTGCATCGGCCGACAGCTCCAGGGAAGCTCCCTGGACAAAGGTACCTCCCGCCATAATAATACTGCTGTCGTAGCCGGGCAGCGGCGCAGGTATAGGCGTTAGAAAAGAATCTACCGGCGAATATTTTTGGAGCTCTTCACAAAAGCCCGTTATACATTCAGGGGTCTTCATCTCAATGGCCTGGACGATATCACCCCTGTATTCAGCATAACCCGGATAGACATTAAAACCTGTTTTTTCGAACAATAAGGCGGCAAAGGAAGCGGCTTTTAAGGATTCGGCAACAAAATGCGGGGCCAGGAAAAGGCCCTGGAGAATATATCTGTTAAGCCCGTAAGTCGGCCCCAATGCTCCGCCAAGACCGGGAGCCGTCAATCTGGCAGCAGCCTTATCGACCATCACCGCCTTGCCGACAATATAACCGCCTCCGGGAGAAATGCCCCCTCCCGGATTTTTAATTAAAGAACCAGCCATAAGATCCGCACCAGCTTCCAGGGGTTCCCTAGTTTCCACAAATTCGCCGTAGCAATTATCAACAAATATAACCGTTTGCGGTAAAGCTGCTTTAATCTTCTTTATTAGGAACTCTAAATCATCTATGGTTAATGCGGGCCTGAGGGAATATCCCCTGGAACGCTGGATATATACCAGCTTTATAGCCTTGTTGCCTTTGAAAATATTCATTTTTTTCAGCATACCAGCAGCATCTCTGTTCCTGGTCTCCGTTATTAAATCAGTTTCCAGGTAGGAGATTTTAAAGTCCGGCAGTGAACCCTGGCCCTCGCTGGGGTAAATGCCCATGACCGGCCTAATTGAATCATAAGGTATGCCTGTCACCGCTAGAAAGCAATCCCCCGGGCGCAATATTCCATAAAGGCAGCAGGCGATAGCATGGGTTCCGGATACCAGCTGAGGCCTGACTATGGCTTTCTCTCCGCAAAAGATAGCAGCGTAAATCGCTTCTGTCTTTTCCCTTCCCGTCTCATTGTAACCATAACCGGTTGAAGAAGCAAAATCACTCTCTCCTACCTTCCATTCCCTGAAGGCGTTTAAAACTTTAAGCTGATTGGACTCCGCCATGATGCTAACAGCTTCTTGTATCGGTTTAATCCTCTTTTCAATGCCGCTGATTAATTGTTGATAACTTTGGCTGAATTCCTCAAAATCATACCGGTTTGCCATATTCTCTCCTTAAACATTTTAGAGTTTAAAATAACAGTCATTCTTTGCCAGGGAAAGATCCGCTTTAGTTAAAGCCATCAGCTCCTGCCTGTTATGTTCTTGATTATCAGCAAGTCTTAAGGCTTGCCTTCTGATCGCAGCTTCGATGATATTGCGAATTAACCTGGCATTGCTGAAATTCAAGGTATTGTAATTAATGCCCTCAAGGTATTTGTCGAGCTTCTCCCTGGCTTCCTGATCCAGATAGTATTCCCTTTCCCTTGCCATCTGGTCAGCAATCAACATTAATTCTTCCCTTGTATAATCGGGAAAATCAACTTGTATAGGAAATCTGGACATCAGCCCAGGGTTTGTCAACATGAATAATTCCATTTCTTTTCTGTACCCGGCCAGGATGACAATTAAATCCTGTTTATAGTCTTCCATAGCCTTTACCAGAGTATCTGTTGCCTCTTTACCAAAATCTTTAGCACCGCCTCGTGCCAGGGAGTATGCTTCATCGATAAACAATATCCCACCGAGCGCCTTCTTAATCTGATCCCTCGTTTTTTGCGCCGTATGCCCGATATATTCACCCACCAGGTCGGCCCGCTCAATTTCGGTAAGGTGACCTTTGGCCAGTAAGCCGCTTTGGTGGAATAACCTACCGAGGATACGGGCAACTGTAGTCTTGCCGCAGCCTGGGTTCCCCTTAAAAATCATATGCAAGACCAGGGGTTCATTTTTAAGGCTGTATGCTTCTCTCTTTTTTTGGATTTCGGCATAGGCGGTGATTTCTCTCACTATGCTCTTAACCTTATGTAACCCTGTAAGGGCATCGAGTTCAGCCACGGCATTTTGAAGGGTTAAAGCCTTTTGTTTTGCCGTTCCGTTAGCTTTGCCTGCCGCATCCCCTCGGTGCCAGCGAGGCAACTCAGTTATTCCTGACCTAATACCTGGTTTTTCTTTTAAAAATATAATTTTAGGCATATTTTCACCTCCTAAAAATACGCGCTAGTATATAATACGTTTGCGCTTCCAGGAGGTGTAATAGATAAATTATTTGAGGATAAGACCGGGATCTTGTTTAAGCCTCGTTACCAGATGGTAAGATCATATTTTTTAAAGGGACGATCGTAGATACCGCATGTTTATAAACCAACTGCTGCTTGCCGTCAACATCCAGCAACACGGTAAAATTATCAAAGCTTCTTACTGTTCCCTTGATCTGATAGCCGTTTACCAGGAATATTGTCATTAGCATATTTTCTTTCCTGGCTTGATTTAAAAAATTGTCTTGCAGGTTAAAAGGCACTTTGTTCATTTAACCTATCCCTCCCATATTTCTCTTTTAAATCCTATTCTAGACTTAGGCGTTGTTCTCCTGCCATCAGGGAGCAGATTTTTTCGACAGCTTTTTCTTTCTCTTCTCTAGTATCATGCACCATATTAATCCAGGTAATACCATTAAGCTTCCTAAACCAAGTCATCTGCCGCTTGGCATACCTCCTTGTATCTCGTTTCAACTCCTCAACAGCCTCCATTAAGGACATTTCTCCCGTTAAATGCCTGGCAAGGTGAGCATAGCCGAGGGATTGCATAGATTTTAAATCAGGCGGATAACCGTCCGCAAGAAGTCCTTGGACTTCAGCCAAAAACCCTCGCTCCAGCATCTCGTCTACGCGCCTGTTAATCCGTTCATATAAATCATCACGCCGCCATTTCAAACCGATAATTATAGGGTTATAACCTGATTTTGTCTGTTTTGTTTCCGCAACCTGCCAGGATATAGGTTTACCGGTTGCATAATATACTTCCAAGGCCCTGACAATCCTGCGCAGATCATTGGGATGAATTTTCAGGGCACTTTCCTGGTCAACTTCCTGCAGCTGCCGATGCAAAACGCGGGAACCTCCTTTGGCTGCTGCAGCTTTGAGCAAGCCTTCTCTCAGCTCCTTCAATTCAGCTTTACTTTCACAAAAACGATAAGAAAAGATGACAGCATTAAGATAAAGTCCGGTGCCTCCTACCAGCAGGGGGAGCTTGCCACGCCCCGTTATAGCCGCTAAAGCTTTATTGGCGTCGGCTTGATATCTGGCAACATTATATTCTTCATCAGGCTCCACTATATCGATTAAATAATGAGAGATGCCTCTTCTTTCCGCTTTGGAAGGCTTAGCTGTGCCGATATCCATCCGCCGGTAAACCTGCATCGAATCAGCTGATACTATTTCGCCGTTAAGCCTTACAGCGGCTTCCACCGCTAATTCTGTTTTGCCTGCGGCTGTCGGGCCGGCCAAAACCAGTAAAGGAATCATAGTCTCACCTTATGAATTTCTTAAAAAGTATTTCGCCATTTCTTTTTTAGCAATTTTGAGAATCGCCGGACGCCCATGAGGGCAATTATAAACACCGGTTTTGCTTACATCATAAATTAAACTGTACATTTCTGTTTCGGTCAAGAACTCGCGTGCCTTGACGGCGGCTTTACACGCCAGCGAAAAGAGGATTTTATCCTGAAACTCCTGCGAGCTCTGTTGTTTATTTTCTCTCAACACTTCTTCAAATATGTCGTACATGAGTTGAGCCGAATATACGGATTCCAGAAAATACGGTACCGCCCTGACAATGTATGTGCCGGGGCCAAACTCTTCCAGGTCAAAGCCTAGATCTAAAAAGAAAGATAGTTTTTCGGCCAAAACATCAATTAAATCGCTGTCCAGATTTAAAGTTTCGGGGATAATCTGCTGAGAGTAAAGAACCTGTCTCTCGGCCTTTTGTTTGATATCCTCATATAAAATTCTTTCGTGAGCCGCATGCTGATCTACGACAAAAAGATTGTTCTCGCTATCCTCGTACATGATGTAAGTAGCAGCAAACTGCCCGATAAGCCTGTATGCTTCTGTACCGTCGTGCATTTTATCTGCCTTTGCCGCCGGTTCCTCTCTGATATAGGCATCTATATAGCTATGAGTTTCATTTTGGTAAATTAAAGGACTCAGTATCCCTTCATTTTCGAACTCCTTTTCCCCAACGGGGGAATACGACAGGGCCGGATTGCTGACAGGGAATATCCCCTTTTTGAGACTCTTAATAACTGCTTCCCGTAAAAGCGCAGTAACACTGCCTAGATCTGCAAAGCGGATCCTGCTTTTTGCCGGGTGCACGTTTACATCTACCAGCAAAGGGTCGATAAACAAATTAACGGCACACAACGGATATCTGCCTTTAGGCAGGCAGGCATGATAGGCATCATTAAGAGCTTGATTTAAGGATATTTCCAGTATATACCGCCGGTTAACGAAGAAGGTCTGGTGGTATTTACCGCCTCTGTTGAAAGAAGGTATTGAAGTGTACCCTTTAATGCTGATTCTCTTCCCTTCGGCTAAAACTTCGATAAATTGTTCCGGAAATGCTGGTTTATATATTCCCGTCAGCACAGACAACAGGCTGCCGTTGCCGGCAGAAGTGAAAATATTCCGTCCATCTACCGTCAGGGAAAAAGAGATTTCCGGATAGGCCATGGCCATCCTGTTAATCAGGTTGATGATTCGGTTTGTTTCCCGTGAGAGCGAAGTAATAAATTTCCTCCTCCCGGGAGTATTGTAGTAAAGGTCACGGATTTCGACTCTGGTTCCCGTTGCGGCGCCGCTGTCCTTAATAGCCGTCACTTCACCTCCCTCGGCCTGCAAAATACAGCCGACAATATCAGCTTGTTTGCGGGAAATAATAGTAAGCCGGGAAACAGATGCTATACTGGCCAAAGCTTCGCCCCTGAAACCTAAAGTCTTTACGGACTCCAAATCGACAGCGTTAAATATTTTACTGGTAGCATGCCGGGCCAGGGCTAAAGGCAAATCTTCTTTCAGCATCCCTTCACCGTCATCAACAACGATAATTTCTCGCATACCGCCTTTGGTTACGATAATATCAATCTTTTTACTCCGGGCATCTAGAGAATTTTCCACCAGTTCCTTAACTGCCGCTGCCGGATTTTCCACCACTTCGCCGGCGGCAATCTTGTCGGCTGTGTTCTTATCAAGAATCCTAATCACGCCCATGGGAATCATCCCTTTCGTGTTCATGCAACCAATTTTGAATTTCGTAAATCTTTTGCACCAGTTCCAGGGGAGTGATGGTTAAAAGGTCAATTTTTTTGAGCATACTCGTTGCTTCTCTGGCGGCAAGATCAAGGTTAAACAAGGTCAGTTGCTCGTTTGATGCTGCCGTACTCATAGGTTTAGGTTTACCGCTGCCGTTGTCTATGTCCGCCAGGATAGCCCTGGCTCTCTCTATTAATGCGACTGGAAGTCCCGCCAGGCTTGCCACCTGGATGCCGTAGCTTTTATCACTGCCTCCCGGGACAACCTTTCTAAGAAAGACTACTTCATCCCCTCTTTCTTTGACGGCAATATTAAAATTTTTAATTACGGGATATTTTTCTTCCAGGGCGGTAAGTTCATGATAATGGGTAGCAAAAAGGGTTTTGGCTCTAACCTGGTTGCAGATATACTCGACAGTAGCCCAGGCAATACTGAGGCCGTCATAGGTGCTGGTTCCTCTGCCCACTTCGTCTAAAATAATCAAACTTTTGTCAGTGGCATTTTTCAAGATGTTGGCAACTTCATTCATTTCCACCATAAATGTACTTTGGCCCCCGACCAGGTCGTCTGTTGCTCCCACCCGTGTAAAGATTCTGTCAACTATCCCAATAACAGCCTTCTTAGCGGGAATGTAAGACCCCATTTGAGCCATCAGCGTCAGCAAGGCAGCTTGCCTGAGATAAGTAGATTTTCCGGCCATATTGGGACCGGTGAGGATGATCATACGCTGCTCTTTGTTAAGGGTGATATCGTTATCAACAAAAAGCCCCCTGTCTAAAACCTGCTCAACAACAGGATGCCGGCCGCCCTCTATCATTATTTCAGCTTCTGTTGAAATAACGGGCTTAACATAACGGTTTTCAACTGTTACGTCGGCCAAGCTTAAGAGACAATCTATTTGCGCTACGGCAGCGGCAGTACTAAATATTTTTTCGGTTTCAGCAGCGGTTTTCCGCCTCAATTCCAAGAATATTTCATATTCCATTTCTTTTATGTTTTCATCAGCCCTGAGAATAATTTCTTCTTTTTCCTTCAACTCCTGGGTAATAAACCTTTCACAATTGACCAGGGTTTGTTTTCTAATATAATCATCCGGGACAGAATCAAGGTTTGTTTTGGTAATTTCGATATAATAACCGAAAACCTTATTGTACCTTATTTTAAGGGACTTGATCCCTGTCCTTTCTTTCTCCTTGCCTTCTAATCTTGCCAGCCAGCTTTTGCTGTTCCTGATTTCTGCTCTTAAGTTGTCTAGTTCTTTGTTGTAACCATTTCTGATCATATTTCCTTCTTTAACCGTTAAGGGAGGGTCATCCTTAAGAGCTTCTTCCAGCTCAAAAACAAGTTTTTCGAGAGGAAAAAGCCCCTTAAGGATTTTTTTAAAATTATTGCTTATTGCCAAGGTTTTGCTTATTGCCGGCATTAGCTTTAGGCTGTTCTTTAAAGAGAGCAGGTCTCGGGCGTTGCCTGTTCCTTGATTAATCCGGGAAATAAGCCTTTCCATATCTTTAACCTCTTTAAGGCTCTCCCGGAGAGACTCCCTGACGGGACCACTATTGATCAGATCTTCAATCATATCCTGGCGCTTAATAATGGCTCTCTTGTCTATAAGAGGCTGTTCTATCCACTTTCTCAGCAAACGGCCACCCATAGCTGTAACGGTTTTATCTAGTACCCAAAGCAGAGAACCATATTTTCTCCCGTCCCTGATTGACGCCTTCAGTTCCAGGTTACGTCTGGAAATGCTGTCTATCACCAAATAATTGTCCCGCTGATATAGATTAATATTTTTCAGATAATGCACATTACTGTTATTTTCATAAAGGTATTCCAATAATGCACCTAAAGCGCAAACAGCACCGTCGTAATCCGTTAAACCCAAACCGGCCAGAGTTGGACTGTTAAAATGATTTAATACTCTTCCCGCCGCTTTCTCATAGCTGAAATATGCCGCCGGATAATAATTTACCAGGGTTTTGCCGTCATGATGGTCAAAATATTTTGCCTCGCGGAATGCTTCAGAAAACAAACATTCTGCCGGAGCAATTCTTTTAATTTCATCAAAGGCTTTTTCCCTGCTTGAACTGTCGGAAAATTCCGTAACAGACAGCTCCCCTGTTGAAATATCGGCAACGGCTATCCCCCATCTTTGTTTGTTCACACCCAAAGATAGAAGGTAATTGTTCTCTTTATCCTTGAGCAAAGCGTGTTCCACCATGGTACCCGGCGTTATCACCCGGACTATTTCTCTCTTAACCAAGCCTTTGGCTTTTTTGGGATCTTCAACCTGCTCGCAAATAGCTACCTTATAACCCTTCTCCAGCAATTTAGCGACATAATTATCCGCCGCATGATAAGGCACGCCCGCCAGGGGCGCCTTGTTTCCCTTGCCCATTTCCCTTGAAGTGAGAGTAATATCAAGTTCTTTTGCGGCAAGGATTGCATCTTCATAAAACATCTCGTAAAAATCTCCGACCCGGAAAAAAAGAATTTTATCCAGATTCCTGCTCTTAATATCCTTATACTGTTTAGTCATCGGGGTTTCATTGTTATGCATGGGATCCTTTCTCCTAACCGTTAAGCTGTTTATTCAATCTCTCCCGTCAGGCTCCAGGTCTGAGCCTCGGTAATTTTAACAACGGCCAGGTCGCCGATTAAGGCGTCCCCGCCGGAGAAATTAACAATTTTGTTTGTCCTTGTCCGGCCAAAAAGGTTTCCGCCGTATTTAACGTTTTCCCCTTCCACCAGTACTTCGAGCGACTTACCGACTAATTTCTCGTTAATTTCTCTGCTGATCAAATTTTGCTTCTCAAGGAGTTTGGCAAGCCGTTCCTTCTTTGCCGGTTCCGCAACCTGGTCGGCCAATAAGGAGGCAGGCGTGCCGCTTCGGGGCGAATACTTGAAAGTGTAAGCAGCATCATATCTTACCTCTTCAATTAAATCCAACGTCAGCTGAAAATCTTCTTCTTTTTCTCCTGGAAAACCGACAATAATATCTGTTGTAATGCTTACTCCGGGGATGGCCGCTCTAATTTTCTTGATTAAATCAAGGTAATGGCTTCTGTTGTAACCTCTCTTCATCATCTTTAAGATTCTGTCGCTGCCAGCCTGGACCGGTAAATGAACATGCTCACATACTTTCCGAGCTGTTTTAAGTGCTTCTATTAAATCAGCGGAGAAATCCCGCGGATGGGATGTCATGTACCTTATCCGCTTTAAACCCGTAATTTTTTCCAAGCTAAGCAGCAGCCCGGGGAAAGAATCCGGGCGGTTCAAATCTTTACCGTATGAATTAACATTCTGCCCTAATAAGGTTATCTCCTTGTAACCGCTGTCTGCCAATTCCTTTACCTCATTCATGATGTCTTCCAGTTTCCTGCTTCTTTCTCTTCCTCTTACGTAGGGCACTATACAATAGGAACAATAATTATCACAGCCGTAGGAAATAGAAACCCAGGCTTTGACTGGATTTTTTCTCTTGCCCTGAGGATATTCCCGGATCGCCCCTGCCTGATCCCAAACATCAAGTACCGTTTCCCGGCTTAAGGCAGCTTCTTTAACTAGCCGGGGGAATTCGTGTAAATTGTGAGTACCGATGATTAGATCAACAAAGGGGAAACGACTTTTGATTTTCGCTGCAACCCCTTGCTGTTGTGTCATACAGCCTGCCACAGCTAGTATAAGCCCTGGTTTTTGTTCTTTTAATTGCTTCAATTTACCTAGTTTCCCGTATACTTTTTCTTCAGCTTTTTGCCTCACGGCGCAGGTATTCAAGACAATAAAATCTGCCTCCTCAGCCCGGAAGGTTTCCCGAAAATCCAAGGCTTCTAAATAGCCGGCGATTATTTCGGCATCCCTTTCATTCATCTGACAGCCATATACGTTTAAAAGGTATTTTTTCGCCATCAAGTCGTCTCCTCTGTTTTTTGCTAGTATTATAACCACATTGGAGGTCTTAGAAATCAGTGTTTATGTTTCTTTTTCCCGGCGGGAAATAAGATAATCTTCAGGCCGATACCTGCAGCTAAAAAGGGCGGCAGGTAGTTATAATAAACAAAATACTTTTCCGGCAAAAAACCAATATTGATGATGAAATAAAAAAAGGATATTGAAACAATCACTAATCCCGGAAACAAAGCCCACTTGTTAACCGGTGTCAGCAGATAAATAATGATAAAACTTGCCCCCGGCAATAAAATATAAACAGGCCAGAAAAGCTGCATTTCCAAAGGTAAGAACGAGAGATAAACGGCCAACCCTGAAGTAAGGAAGAAGGCGGCCGGCAATACTGCCCAACTTTGTTTAGCAAAAAAGAACAAGCTAAAAAACAAGATGCTTAAAAAAACCAAAAAAAGGTTTCCGATCTCGCCCCGGAACTGTCCCGTATTGATTGCATATAGTAACCCGGCTAGGAGTATAAAAAAAAGGCCGGTACCAAGGGAAGAAGAAGCAGGCTTAGGGCTCATTGCACCCTCCGTTAAAATATATTTCTGCTATTAAAGAATAGATAAAAGGATCCCGGCAACTATCGCGGAGCCGATAACACCAGCCACATTTGGCCCCATAGCATGCATCAGCAGGTAGTTATCAGGATTGGCTTCCCTGCCTACTGTTTGTGATACTCTGGCTGCCATGGGTACTGCTGAAACACCGGCGCTCCCAATCAAAGGATTCACTTTCCCGCCGGAAGTCTTGTACATTATTTTGCCCAGCAAAACTCCTGCTGCTGTACCGACGGCGAAAGCAAATAATCCCAAGAGGATAATTTTTATGGTGGACCAGGTAAGGAATATATCGGCGGAGGCCTTTCCCCCAATTGTTATTCCAAGGAAAATTACCACAATATTATTTAAATCGTTTTGAGCCGTTTTGCTGAGCCTTTCCGTAACGCCTGATTCTCGCAAAAGATTTCCCAGCATCAGCATGCCAAGTAAGGGAATAGCTGACGGCAGAAACAGGCCGCTGATAATAATAACGATAATTGGGAACAATACCTTCTCTTTTTTAGATACCGGTCGCAATTGTTCCATGATAACGCTTCTTTCTGCGGGTGTTGTTAGAAGCTTCATTATCGGCGGCTGAATTATCGGTACCAACGCCATGTATGAATATGCTGCAATGGCTATGGAAGGAAGCAATTTCGGCGCCAATATGGAAGTCAAGAAAATAGCCGTAGGACCGTCGGCACCACCAATAATGCCGATTGAACCGGCTTCCGCAGGAGTAAAGCCTAACAGCAACGCGCCAATAAATGTAGTAAAAATACCGAATTGAGCCGCGGCCCCAAGCAACAAGGTCTTGGGGTTGGCAATTAAGGGACCGAAGTCAGTTAAGGCTCCTACACCCAGGAATATCAAGGGAGGGTATATTCCAAGCTCAATGCCCTGATAAAGATAGTAAAACAAGCCGCCGGGTTCCCCGGCGGCGGGAGAACTCATTATCGTGTTTAAGGGCAGGTTTACCAGCAGCATACCAAAACTTATAGGTACCAGCAAAAGGGGTTCA
>CAZYHL010000009.1:11753-21990 GCA_964646795.1 uncultured Syntrophomonadaceae bacterium | reverse complement strand
GTTTTTAGTTGATCTGCAAGCATGTTCAAACTAAAATTATATAAATATAGTTGTATCAGACAATTGTTACGAGGAAAGGACTAAAATATTATATGACAGCATTTGATTTTAAAAAAAAATATAAAGACCTGTACTTGCCCAAGAATAAACCGGGTATCGTTGATGTGCCGGCTATGCATTTTATCATGGCTGACGGTAAAGGTGATCCTAACACTTCCGTATTCTACAAGAAAGCCGTGGAAGTACTGTATGGCTTATCCTATTCCATTAAAATGAGCAGTACTAAACCAGCGGGGTATTTCGATTATGTTGTTCCGCCGCTGGAGGGGCTGTGGTGGTTTGAAGCTAATTATTTCGATGGAAGTGTTATCGGAAGGAAGGACGAGTTTAGCTGGGTAATGATGATCCGTCAGCCGGAATTCGTCACTCCCGAGGTTTTTGAAACCGCAAAGACGAGCATTAAAAAGAAAAAACCGGAGATTGACACATCATTAGTCCGTCTTGAGAGTTTCACAGAAGGCTTGTGTGCCCAGGTCATGCACATTGGTTCTTACGATGCTGAGCCTCCTACTGTTGCGGCACTAGAAGGTTTTATTGAAGCACAAGGATACCGAACAGAAATGTCCGGCTTACGTCAACACCACGAAATATATTTAAACGATCCGCGTAAGACGGAACCTAATAAACTGAAAACAATTATTAGGCACCCAATTGTAAGGGGATAATCTATGAATACCAAAAAACAAAACCCCTTGATTTCAAGGGGTTTTGTTTTTTGGGGTAAACTAGCATGATAAATTGAAGCATTTCTAGCACACATTTTAAAAATATTAATACTATATACTTAGATAGATATTTAGATATCTATCTAAATATTTAATGGAGGATGTGTTTAATATGTCAATGCCGGAAATATCGCCATCAACAACATCGCATTGCCAAGCTATTAATGACTTACTCGAGTCAATTGCTTTACAAGAAGCAGGATTAGCTCATATCATTAATGCAGAAGGTGAAAAAATTCAAACTGCGCTGGAATTACCTGATGTAACCATTGCAGATTTGATTGCGATTAATGAATCAGTAGCAGACACATTAATAAAAGTTATTAAGTTGGAAATGGTGCTTGAGTTTAAACTTGAGGAGGTATCTAATTTGACATCTTAAGTTGAGACGGAGAAAATAATGATTTTTCCTTTCAGAAGATGAAAAAGATAGGGACGGAAGCTGCATCAAAATCTTCTGTTCCTATCCTTTTAGTTTCAGTTATTTGAGGTGATGACAATGTCGTATTGTCCAGAAAGCGTTCAATTCTTTATCCCTTCAGATACACCAACAGCAGTTTATACCATTAACTTTCAAGGTGTGACGAAGGATAACGGTAATTCCACCTGGTGTTATAGTGTTTCGGTTACAGGCTCTCCGGGATTAAGCCATTGGGTGCTTGGTGTTTTTGAAGCATGTCAGGATCAGCTTGAAGAAAAACTACTTTCTGTGAGCAGGAATGGATTAGAACTGGAAGAGAATACAGGTTATGAACTGGGAACCTCGGATGGAGTTTTTGGTATTAAATTTGAAATTGGGACAAAAGCATATGAAAGCCCTGTTATTTATTGTATAACATTGCGAGGAATATATGAAACGACATCCGTTGATACAGCTGTGAAGGGAGGGCCTACACCTGCACAAAGAATAGAAGATGCCATATGCGGGCCTTCATGTGAAGTTAAAGATTCTTGTTTCCAAGCTATTAATAATATAATTGAGTCCATTGCACTCCAAGAAGCAGGCTTAGCTCATATTACTAATGCAGAGGGCGAAAAAATTCAGAAAGTCCTTTTGCTACCGAATACTTCTGTGGAGGATTTGATTGCTATCAATAAATCCGTTGCAGAAGTTCTCACCAAAGTGAGTAAACTGGAAATGGTGCTTGAATTTAAACTGCAAGAAACCGCCGCTATAAATTGCCCCGATTGTTTATTAATGCTTGAAAAATACAACAACACAAAGGGTAAACACCGAGAAACGAACACAGAACGCAGGGGACGGTAAACACAGAGGGACGGTTCTTCTGTGTTGTAAAATATAACATCTGATTAGAGTAAGTCTAAGAAGCCATTGAATCCAGTATGACTGCAAATAACTCACTGCGCAGATTTCCCTTCCTTCCGAACAGGCTGAGGTAGTTTCTTTTATACTGTTTGATCTTGACAATTATAAAACGGTGCGACGATCGTTGTGGATGGCGGACAGAGTGCCCTGATCCTTTGTTTAACCAATATTAAACGAAAACCGGCTTGGAAATTCGTTTCAAGCCGGTTATTATATTAAAAGCATGTAATATTTAATTTAGCGAGATTGTATAATGTAAAAAATATTTGACAATATGAGTCATAGATGTTACCATTTATATGTAAAATAAGTTTTACATAATTTACATAATAGGAGTGATTTAAATGAGAAAAATGGATGAAATGGAAATGAGCATAAGTTTAAAAGCAATTAAATTTGCATATGCCTATACAATTCTTTTTTTAGCTGTTTGGGTAGTTTTTGATTTTGTGGAAAACGGGACTGTTGGATTGCCCTGTATGCTTTTAATCTCTCAAAACCTTATTCTTCTCAGCACTCAATATTTCTTATTGTGGAAGTTGGGTAAAAATGAAAAATAATATCAAGGTATTAAGAAAAGGGCTAAGACTTAGACAAGAAGATATTGCTATTGCTCTCGGAGTCACAAGACAAACCATTAATGCTATTGAAAATGAAAAGTACAATCCAACATTGGAATTGGCAATGAAACTAGCAAAACTATTAAACACAACTGTAGAAGAATTATTTTTAATGGATTTATAAAAAGTCCTGAATATGTTGTTGAACGGATTGTTGATTGCGGCATGGTTAGATACAAGAAGATGTTTGGCGAATATATGGTTTACATCAACGGGAAGCCGATTCTGCTTGTCTGCGACAATAACGTGTATGTGAAGATATTACCCTGTCTTGAAGGATTAATGGTTGACGCAGAGCGAGGGTTCCCCTATAAAGGTGGGAAGGAGCATTATGTTTTCGACATTGACAATGTCGAACTGATACAGGTGGTCATTGACGTACTTGAACCAGTAACACAGTTGCCAAAACCACGGAAAAAAAACAGCGACACATAGGGACGGTTCTTCTGTGCTATAATTACATCTGGTTAGAATAGGTTTATAACTAGAAGCGATTATTTTATTACAATATTTTCATGCTAAGAAAATGAAGCGAAAAGTATCATAGTTTAAGACAGGAGAAAATTATAAAAAAGAATGACTATCAATAAGAAAAAAAGTATGACACAATGACACACAAGAACCGTCCCCTTGTGCTCTTGATATTGATGACTGAGGAGTCGCTTTCAAAAAAACTTCTAGCGCATGAACACCGTGTTTTGAGCCCCTACCCGAAGAAAGGTAGGGGCCTTTTATGTTAACTACCCTATTTGGGTGATAGTATTTTGATGAAAAAAGATTATCCTTTAAATAGAAGATAAAGTTACCGGATAAGGAAGGGGTACGTTTGAAGACTATCCAACAACATACTAATATGTTTGCGACTTTTACCTGTAATTGTTAAATTTAATCAAGACAATATCTGTCCAAAGGTGTCAAGATAGGCAGAGATTTCATTTTGCTTACCTACGGTACCGATAAAAGAATGCAAAAGACGCGACTCCTTTTTGCAGCTCGACCAGGAAGAGATTGGTAGAATCGTGGAGAAATTACGCTGAAAAAAGTATTATACCATTAATCTCACTGTTGTCTAGCACATAATGAAAGAAGGTGTATTGTTGAACGGCGAGAATATTGGGCAGGAAAAAATAATATGGCAAATCAGGGTGCCGATTTTCCGAAATACGGTTATTGTCAAGCAGTTAGGATTTGCAATTGGTATTCCCTTTGGTCTTTTAGCAGTTATCCTTGTGATAGTATCAGGCAAAAGTGTTTACACGCTTTATGCTCTTGGCCTTATAGGCGTTCTTCTATTTTTCACCTGGCTTTTCATCATGGCGGTATATGGGGGGAAATATGAAGCGGAATTCATACTGGACCCAAAAGGGATGCTCTGCCGCACTCAGGCAAAGCAAACTAAAAAAAACCGAGTCATCAATATCCTAACGATAATATTAGGTTTTCTTTCCGGTAAGCCCGCCGTTGCCGGTGCCGGGATTCTGGCGCAAGCAAGGCAGAGCGAATTTCTTAAATGGGACAGTGTCAGGAGAGTGAAATACAATCCACGTCAAAGGACAAATCTGCTGCGGGGTGGATGGACAAAAAATATGGCGCTGTTCTGCACACAAGAGAATTACTCTGCGGTAGAGCTGATCGTAATGATTAGAACAAAGCATTTAAAAACAGGGACTTCATCTGATGACAAAACTCAGAGAAGTTCAGATCAAAATAACAATAGAAGACAATAAAAAGGATAGGAATAATTATATGAAACATAAAAATATTCCCCGGATATTAATTACAGTGTTAGGTATAGCTCTTTTCTTAATGGGTACATCTCAAATAATCCTCGGATATGCAGGCAAAAGCACAACCGCCGTCATTACCAATGTTCGCCGCGAAGGCGGCGAACGTGCCGACGGCAAGCCAGGTCGTTACACTTACAACATCAGCTATAGCTTTAAATTGCCCAATGGAAAGGTTATAAATGGATTCACAAAGAAAATTGGCAACTCGGTATATTTGAAAGCCGACGGAACATCAACCACCCGGATACGTTATTTCTCATTTTTCCCCTATATTAATGACATGGAACAAAATACAAGCTTAGGGCTGGGGCAACTGGTTTTAATTCTTGCCGGAGGCTTTATAATTTTTTTTATGAATCCAAAAAGAGGCAAATAATATTATTAGGAGGAGAAATGTAGCAAATAATTTAAAAGAATATTGCAACGGAATCAATCTGTAATGGATGAGCTTTGTCTTTGCGATCTTGTGAGAATCAATGGCGTAAGCCTGCTCGCCGTGAAAACGTTTTATGAAGCCGGATATCAATTTGTTGGCGCCGTTGCCGGAGCGGAAGCGTTATGCTTGAAATTATTTTACTAATGTTTAGTATATCTGTTGTCTTATGAGTAATTATAGTATATAATTACTTGTAATGATTACAATGTTATAAGGAATGTTAAGTAGTAAAGCTTTTATTAGTAGTGGGAAGTGATTATAATAATGAATCTCTCATTCGAGGCTTTGGAAAGGGAGTTAAAAAAAAAGAATATTAGACTTTCCTATCAAAGATTGAAGATTTTAGATTTTCTCGTTCAAAATCGCAACCATCCAACGGCAGATCAGATATTTATCAACCTCCAAAATGATATATCTACATTGTCTAAAACAACAGTCTATAGCGCTTTACGAATTTTAGTAAAAGCAGGCTTGGTAAGAGTAATTACGATTGAAGATAACGAATCCAGATACGATATTAATGTAGAAAATCATGGACATTTTAAATGTGAATCCTGCGGTACAATCTATGATTTTTCTATCGATATAGATTCCTTAAAAACCGGAGATTTGGATAGTTTTAAGATTAATGATAAAAACGTATATTTCAAAGGTGTCTGCCCGAGATGTCTTAAAACTTTAAAAAAGGAGGATAAAAAATGAGTGGAAACAAAACGCTTGATAACCTGATGGAGGCATTTGTTGGAGAATCTCAAGCAAACAGAAAGTATTTGGCGTATTCCAAGAAAGCTGAGAAAGACGGAAAGATTAATGTTGCCAAGTTATTCAAGGCCGCATCTGATGCTGAAACTATCCATGCTTTAAAGCATTTTGAAGTTGCAGGTAAAATTGGAACAACAGCTGATAATCTTAAAGATGCTGTTGCGGGTGAAACCCATGAGTATAAGAGTATGTATCCCGTCTTTGTAAAAGAAGCTGAAGCATCAGGAAGTAAAGCTGCATTTATTTCCTTTACCTATGCGATGAAAGCGGAGGAGGTTCATGCGAAGCTTTATCAGGAAGCATTGGAGAATCTTGACCAGACTGAGGAAGTATTCTATTACCTTTGCCCTGTATGTGGAAACATTGAGAAATACAGGCCTGAAAAGTGCAGCATCTGTAGTACTCCAGGAGAAAAATTTATAAAATACTAGTATTAACAATTACTACGATTTAAAAATATAAGGAGGTAACCATTATGCCTGATTTTGGACATCCCTTTTCTGGCCTTGCAAAAGAACGTAAAATTAGTGACGTGGAGTTGATTAGAGCTATCCGCTTTATGATTTCTGCAGAATATGAAGCAGTTCAGCTTTATATGCAATTAGCAGAATCAACGAATAATAAACTGGCAATTGAAGTATTGATGGACATTGCTGATGAAGAAAGAGTTCACGCTGGTGAATTTTTAAGATTGCTGAAAGAACTCGATCCTGATGAAGAAAGGTTTTACGCCGAAGGCGCCGAAGAAGTAGAAGAAGAAATTGAGAAATTAAAAAATAAATAGAAGAGGTGACTATTAGCTATATTTTCAGGACATGAAAATATAGCTAATATTTTAATTGGAGAAAATTAGAGGGCGACTTATCAGAAAAATAGAAATATATGGTTGTATCGCTAAGGACCGTACAGTACTATAAAACGGCAGAAGATTATATTAGTGAGCTTGCATGGTGTGCTTTCAAAAGTATGGTTTGAAAAACTTCAACGAAATTGGAGATGTTTGCATTGATTGAAGTTAAAAAAATAGTGAAGCGTTATGGAAGCAAAGAAGTGCTAAAAAGAATAAGTTTTGAGGTTGAAGAAAACGAAATATTTGCTCTTTTAGGGCCTAATGGAGCTGGGAAAACGACAACGCTTGAGTGTATGGAAGGGCTAAGGGGATATGATGAGGGTGAAATCAGGCTGATGGGGCTTTGTCCTGAGGAAGCAGTGAAGAAAGGAATTATGGGGATTCAATTACAATCATCTTCACTGCCGAGTAATATTTGTGCAAAAGATGCCATGACCTTATTTTGTCTGTGGAGTGGAGTCTCTCCACGCTATGATTTGTTAGATGTTTTTGGATTAAGGGATGTAGAAACAAAGCAATATAAAACCATGTCTACCGGGCAGAAGAAAAGAATGCACTTAGCCCTGGCTTTAGCAAAAGACCCAAAAATTGTTTTCCTTGATGAGCCAACTGCAGGACTTGACGTAGAAGCGAGGGTATCATTACATGGTGAGATTAGAAAGTTAAAACAAAATGGTGTTACCATTATTCTCGCTTCTCACGATATGGCTGAAGTAGAAGTATTGTGTGATCGAGTTGGAATTTTAGTGGACGGAAGTATAAGGAAAATAGGAACACCAAGCGAGATAGTGCTGGAAGTAAAACGGGAGACTACTATAAAGGTTAGAGTAGATAAAGAAATAGATTTAGTTCAATTCAACCATCTTCAACTACAAGAAAGATGTAACGGGTACTTACATTATAAGTCTGATAATCCGATAGAGGGATTGTTGGCGCTGCTTCAATATATTAAAAATAATAATTATGAGCTATTGGATTTATCAATAGATAAACCTACCCTGGAAGAAAGATTTATCGAAATTGCAAGGGAGCGGATATAAATGAAAGCATTCATATATACATTGTATTTAAAGACAAAACTGGATATCAAGAGTACAGAGATCCTGATAACATATTACCTTGTTCCCTTAATATTTTTTGGGATAATGGGAACCGTATTTACTTCTATCATGCCTGAGGCCAAACAAACAATTATTGCATCAATGACAATATTTTCTATTACTATGGGAGCTTTTATCGGGACTCCGGGTTCAATTATAGACTATTTTAAGAATGATATGCGAAAATCATTTAAGTCTGCCGGTATTCCCATGGGTGCTATTGTAGTATCAAGTATAATTTCTGGATTTGTAAATTTGGTAGTTGTTAGTGCGATTATCTATATTGTTTCCCCTGTGGCGTTCGAGGCGTCAAAGTCTAAAAATATGATGGTTTATATTACAGGTATTTTCTTATTTTTACTATCTACACTTCTTGTAGGAATTATATTAGGCTTATTTGCCAAAACTTCGTCCAAGTTAACCATGTATTCGCAGATAGTGTTTTTGCCATCAATGATGCTTACTGGAATTATGTTTCCTTCCAATATGTTACCCAAGCCATTAGAATGTTTAGGATTGATTCTTCCTGCAACGCATGGAATGAAAATACTAAGTGCAGACACCTTTGCGCTTAAGCATTATCTTGTATTAACCGTATTTATTATAGTGAGCAGCATTATTATCATACTGAAGTTGCGAAGTCTAAGATATGAGGATGCCAGATAAGATTAATAACACAGAGGGATGGTTCTTCTGTGCTGAATACACTTTGGTTTACGAACATAAAGAAAGAAAGTGTGCTTGTGAAAAAATCTTTGTCAGAAATGACGACTGAAGAATTGTGGAGATTGTTCCCGATCCAATTGCAAGAACATCAAGCTATCTGGAAGGAATGGTATCAGGAAGAAAAAAACCAACTTTTGTGCGTTCTGTCTGATACAATTAAAATTCACCATATTGGTAGTACGTCGGTTAATGACATATGGGCAAAACCAATTATTGATATTATGATAGAAGCCAATTTGAGTGATTTTAATAAAATTAAAAGTATGCTTTTAGACAACGGTTATTTATGCATGGCGGAAACTAAATCTCGTATTGATTTTAATAAAGGGTATACACCAGGCGGTTTTACTGAAAAGGTATTTCATTTACATCTCAGAAAATTTGGTGATAATGATGAATTGTATTTTAAGGATTACTTGAACGATCATCCAAGGGTCGCGAAAGAATATGAAAAATTGAAACTATCTCTTTGGAAACCTTTTGCACATGATCGAGATGGATATACAGAAGGAAAGACAGCATTTGTCCATGAATACACGCAAAAGGCAATCATAAAGTATGGAAGGATCTATTAGAGATGCAGAAGAGAGATATTCAAGGACTTTTTTCTATGCCGGGAACCCGGAAAACACAGAGGGACGGTTCTTTTGTGTCAGAAAAGATAAATCGATGACTTAAGAGTGATTATTTTTATTGTTTAAAGTTCCCTATAACACAGGAGAACCATCACCTTGTGACGTAAGTATTAAAGGGTGATTTATATGCCTTTTATCATCGTACAGAAAGATATTACAGCAATTAAGGCCGATGTTATCGTAAACGCGGCGAATACCGACCTTAAAATGGGAGGCGGAGTGTGCGGAGCAATCTTTAGGGCAGCGGGAGCATCTGAACTACAAACCGCCTGTAATAAACTTGCGCCGATTCAGACGGGGGAGGCCGTCATCACCCCGGGATTTAGGCTTCCGGCAAAGTATGTTATACATACTGCTGGACCTGTTTACTATGATGGCAAACATGGTGAAAATGGAATGCTCCGCTCGTGTTATCTAAACAGTTTGATTTGCGCTGTCGAAAATAAATGTAAGAGTATCGCTTTTCCGTTGATTTCAAGCGGCATTTACGGCTATCCTAAAGAGGAAGCACTGCGCGTGGCAAAGGATGCGATCCAGGCTTTTCTTTTGAAGCATGATTTAGATGTTTTCCTTGCTGTAATTGACAAAACGTCATTTACAGTTAATAAAAAAATGCTTGGTGATGTTGACAACTATATTGACAAGCATTATGTCGATACGCATAGAGATGATCAGTGCGGCCCCATAGTAATTGTTACTAAAATTAGTGAACTGAAAGCACCTGTGAAGACTTATGGAGAGATCACCGTACCTAAAACTGGGCTTGCCGATTTGATCGGAAATCTTGACGAGCCTTTCTCGGCGACGCTCTTAAAACTAATTGAAGCAAAGGGCAGAACGGATGTAGAAGTATATAAGCGTGCCAACCTCGACCGTAAGCTGTTTTCCAAAATAAGAACGGGGAAGGGGTATATGCCAAGCAAACGAACTGCTGTTGCTCTTGCTGTGGCTCTGGAACTTACCCTTGAGGAAACGGAAGACCTCTTAGGGCGGGCAGGGTACACATTGTCCCATAGTCATAAGTTCGATGTGATTGTCGAGTATTTCATCATGAACGGCAAGTATGATATCTTTGAAATAAATCAGGTGTTATTCAAATACGATCAGCCGTTGTTGGGAAGCTAAAGACATTAAGAGGCTTTTGTCGCTTTCCAAGCGACCAGCTGATTTTCTTTGAGTGTTATCCTTAAGTCAAAAATAACTTAAGGA
>CAZYHL010000009.1:9073-11653 GCA_964646795.1 uncultured Syntrophomonadaceae bacterium | reverse complement strand
AAAAAAAATGTTTATGTTTAGTCGAATTTAAAGATGTTGAAACAATAAAGCCAACGCTTGCATTTTCCCACCAGGAAAATATGGACGATTGGCTGGTTCTGGAAAGAATTGAAGATGTGGTAGTGGGTACAAGCATACCCTACAATTATGAAAAATCACGGTTTTAAGTTTAGACGTCACAAAGGTATGGTTCTTCTATGCTTAATATTATTTACGTCTTTGCTTTAAAAACAATATCATTGAAAGAAGGAATACGGTTTATGGTTTCACTAAACAAATATATTCAAGAATATAGTATTCTGTTAAGCAAAGGACAGATTCAGAAAGCTTATAAAGGGATCATGACATTCATGTCAAGTCTGAGGTCATATCTGGAGAATAGCTATCTTGATTATACCGTTAGTTCCTTATACTTTGGTTATATGGATATGACATACTTCGCTTTTACACCTAATGAACTGAGAAACAAGAAGCTTAAGGTTGCTATTGTCTACTTGCATGAAAATGGTAGATTCGAAGTATGGTTGGGCGGAAGTAACAGAAAGGTCCAGGCTGAATATATCGAGTTAATGAAACATAAGAAAATTGGCACATATAAATTGTCTCAGGTATTACCGGGGGTAGATTCCATCATTGAATCAATCCTGCTTGAGAAACCGGATTTTGACCATCCCGAGGAACTCAAGCTACAAATTGAAATAAAGACGATAGGATTCATAAATGATATCATTACAATGCTTAACGAACCAGAGAAAAAATGATAGTGCTCTAATTGGTTAATGGTAATGATATCATTTTTCCTCTTGTGCCACATGCGACACACAAGAACCGTCCCCTTGTGCTGCCCGACTCTTAATGGTTTGCTTCCCCTTCATTGTTCTATTGAATATTTTCTTGGCACGACAGAAGATTATGGACTATTAAATGAAAAGGTTAAGTAGAAGATGAATAAGAAGAGATTAACAATGTTGCTTGTTATTGTGACCTTGCTGACCTGTACGGGGTTGTATATAGGGGGTTATTATAACCTTGTGCCTCAAAGGTTTTATAATGCCGAAAAATTTCACATTGAAACATTATACAGCGAAGTAGATTACAATAAAAACGGCATTGATGATTATACTGATATTTTACTGGGTGCGAGAAAGGATGCCGAAAACCGTCCGGTCTACAACGGGGCGTATTATGACGGAGGTTATCCGCCCGATAATATAGGTGTATGTACTGATGTTGTATGGAGAGCGTTCAGAAATGCGGGATATGATTTGCGGGAAATGGTCAATCAAGATATTATGGCAAGACCAGAAGCCTACCCCAATATTGTGAAGAGAGATAAAAACATTGATTTCCGTCGTGTTGGTAATCTATGTACTTTTTTTGATGAATATGCCTTATCTCTAACATTAGATCCAACTAATATTGAGGAATGGCAACCTGGTGATATTGTTTCCTTTGAAAATGATAAACACGTTGGCATTGTATCAGATAAAAGAAACAGCAAGGGACAACCATATATCATTCATAACAGCGGTCAACCAAACCGCGAGGAAGATTATTTTAAACGTGATAAAGTCTCCGGTCATTATCGTTTTGATGCTACCATGATTCCCAATGATATTATTGTAAATTGGGTGGATTAAAAACAAAAAAGGCTTAAATGTACGACACATCATTTTATACAATTAGTAGTCGTTACTAGGTATAAGCATCAAATAATAAGAACAACTACCTTTTATCGGATTTACAAGCATCGATTATTTTGCTAGAATAAGCTTGTTACATCAATCACAATTTTGGAATAATTATAGAAACAAATTTTAAGCACATATTAAAAGAAAATATAAGAAAGAGAGGTAACACTTTTATGAGACTAAAAGACAAGGTTGCGATTATCACAGGCTCAACATCAGGTATGGGCCGGGCGACAGCCATATTATTTGCCAGAGAAGGTGCCAAAGTAGTTGTAACAGGCAGAAATGAAAAACGTGCTAAAATGGTTGTTGATCAAATTAAAGCAGAAGGAAATGAGGCAACATATATTATTGTTGATATGTTAAATACAGCAGACTTACGGAAAATAGTAGATTTAGCTGTCGAAAAATATGGCACAGTAGATATACTTTATAATAATGCTGGGCTTTTAAGTATAACTCCTATTTCAGAGCTTTCATTGCAGGAGTGGGATGATGTCATGCGCGTTAATGTAACTGCTCCCCTTTACCTAAGCCAATTAGTGGCACCAATTATGAAGGAAAAAGGAAAAGGCGTTATTATTAATACAGGTTCAGTCGCCGGGGCGCATGCCCGTCATGGCCTAGCAGCTTATGTTACTTCTAAGCATGCCCTCTCAGGGCTCACTAAATCGATGGCTTTCGAGTATGGCCCCCAAATACGGGTAAACGCCATATTACCGGGTGCAATAATGACTGCTATGGTTGAAAGTGTCGGCGGCGAAGCCGCAATTAAGCACTTGATCCAAGCCTCCCCATTAAAAAAATCAGGTGAACCGGAAGAGATCGCTACAGTAGCATTATTTTTAGCAACCGATGATTCTTCTTTTATGACCGGTCAATTGGTAAG
>CAZYHL010000009.1:0-8973 GCA_964646795.1 uncultured Syntrophomonadaceae bacterium | reverse complement strand
GTTTATGGGAAGCTAACCGAGGTGATTATTTTATGCCAAGAATGCAAAGAGAAAAAAGCAGTACAGGAATATATCATATTATGCTTAGAAGTATCAATGGCGAAGTCATATTTAAAGATAATGAAGATTATGATAAATTCTTGAAAACAATTAGAGAATACAAAGAAGTGAGTCAATATGAGATATATGCTTATTGTCTTATGAATAATCATATTCATTTACTGCTTAAAGAAGGTAAAGAAACCCTTGGAAACGTTTTCAGGAGGATAGGTGCAAGTTATGTATATTGGTATAATCGAAAATACAAGCGAAGAGGACACCTGTTTCAGGATAGATATAAAAGCGAGACAATAGAAGACGACGGTTATTTTTTAACGGCACTTAGATACATACATCAAAACCCCATAAAAGCAGGAATCAAGAGGAATTTAGAAGAGTACCCATGGAGCAGCTATAATGAATACTTTGGGGAAAACGATATCTGCAAAATAAAGTTTGCATTGAGTCTATTTTCAGTAAATTTAGAAACAGCAATATCTTTGTTTCATATATTCCACACGGAAAAAAATAATGATAATTGTCTTGAGCATGAACAGAAAAAATGGCTAGATGATGAAGAAGCTACAGAAATTATAATAAAAGTAACCAGTGTTGAGGATATAACACAAATAAAAGAATTCGAAAAAGATAAAATCAAAGAAATTATCAGAGAATTAAAAAAAAGAGGACTATCAATAAGACAAATAGTAAGATTAACTGGGCTTAGCTTTGCTGTAGTAAGAAAAATATGATTAACAAGTCAAATGGTTACACAAGACAATACCTCCATGCAATAAAGAATTAACTATTATTTAAGAAATGATGTTATCAGAAGGGAGTTAATTATGAAGAGTTACAAAATCAGAATATTTAATAGATTTAATATTCTTATTTTCTCATTACTTATAGCAAACATTTTGATACTCACCGGTTGTAAAAATTCTAATGAAGGTAATGGTGGCAAGGCAGTTTCTTTAGATGATAAAGTGGTGGTAGAACTTGAAGAGGTTCCTGTACTCAACTTTAAGCTTAATGAAATATTTACAACTGATTTTTCTATGAAAATACCAGAAGGATGGGTTTATGAGCTCAATCCATCAAATCTAGCTTTTGGACTCATTGCCCATGATCCTGAAAAACCGGAAAGACGACTCTACTATTACTATTATTTCAATCCTTTCATGAAGAGCGTAGAAGCAAGGAATCTTTTTCTAAATGCCTATGGGTCAACTAATATTTTTGCCACTTGTCCTGTACTTCAAACAGGACAACTTCAAGAATTTTATTCTAAATGGAATGAATACATGGATTTTCTTGATTATCACGGAATCCAGGCGGCAACTATGCGTTTTAAAGATATGGAATTCCTTGAGACTCATCCTTTGCAAAACTACTTATCCGACTATTCTATAGATTCGGCAATCCTTCGCGCTCTAATTACCTTAGATGGCAGTAATCTTCCTTGTGATAGTCTTTTAAGTGGCTCTTTGGTTTCCACAGGAAGCTACTTTGAAAATGGCGTAGATGTATTCCCTATGATGGTTTATAATGTTATGGGAATTATGGCTCCTGCCGATGAGTTTCCCCAGATTCAATCTTCCTTAATAGAATCCTTGTCAAGCTTTAGCTTTACGGAAAGCTATGTAAAGGAATATAAGAAACGAAATGAGGATGCCACCAAAGTTATTCTTGAAAATGCTAGGACTATGCAAGCAGCTTATGATTCCTACAATGAATCCGTCTATAACGCCCAAGATGTTATTGATACAAAAATGCAGATGGTAAGTGACAGTACCCTTGGTTATGACCGGCTTTATGATGAGGATAATGATGAAGTGATACGTGCCGAATTAGGCTGGTATGATGATAAGTATGAGCCAAGCCGCAATTCCTATAATAGGCCGAACATAAGGAAAATTGAAGACAATGAATATGAACTCTATGACAGGGTTGTAGACTATACCATTAACTAACAGCTGATTAGAAAGAAATCAACACTGCTCAATTTAAAGACAGAAACAACACACAAGAACCGTCCCCTTGTGTCTTTGTGTTCTTTTGTTCGTGAGAGGAGTATATATGAAAAACAGGGCACTAATGATATTATTATTAATATTACTTGTATTTTGTACTATTAGTTGCGACAATTCAATCATTAATGAGGAAACAATTGTCGAGATAGAAAGAGATGGTGAATACTCTAAACCGGAGGATGTAGCAGAATACCTCCGTATCTACAATCAGCTGCCTAATAATTATATAACAAAAAAAGAAGCCGCTTCGTTAGGATGGGAAAGTCAGAGAGGAAACCTTTGGGATGTCACCGATGGCATGAGCATAGGCGGGGATATATTTGGAAACCGTGAAGGCAGATTGCCGGAAGCGGCAGGTAGAAAATGGTACGAGTGTGATGTAAATTATAATGGCGGCTTCAGAGGAGAAGAACGTCTTGTATATTCCAGTGATGGTTTGATTTATTATACTAGTGATCATTATCAAACTTTTACGGAAATAACAGTTGGGAGGAGGTAGATTATATGAATTGTGTTATACTTGACGGCAATGAAATGACTTCTATAGATGCAGCTCATAATTACCTGGCTTCCAAGCTTAATTTTCCTAATTATTACGGCAGGAATTTAGATGCATTATGGGATATTCTAACCACTGTAAGCGAGCCTATCAACATAAAAATGGTGAACGAAGATAAATTTATCAATAATCTTGGTGATTACGCGAAATCGTTTTTGAAAGTTATTGAAGAAGCAGCAAAGGCTAATGAAAAATTAATCTTTAATATTTTAGATAGCTGCGATTATGAAATTGACTAGGGACTCGCAAATAATAATGATGAACAGGATGGGAGGTTAGGTTATGCAAGATTTTGAAAAACTCGGAGTATTTTATTTAGGCAAAGAATATGATTTGAAAGAAAAACGACTTCAGGAAGAATTGGTTCTCTACAAGTCAAAAGATTTGACTACGCATGCTGTAATTATAGGGATGACTGGGAGCGGAAAAACCGGACTGGGCATTGGAATTATTGAAGAAGCTGCGATAGACAATATCCCTGTAATAGCCATTGATCCCAAAGGAGATTTAGGAAATCTTGCATTAACTTTCCCCCGGCTACAGGGAGAAGATTTTAGGCCTTGGGTAAATATCCATGAAGCTGCTAATAAGGGAGTAACAGCAGACGAGTATGCAGAGATGCAAGCAGAATTATGGCGAAAAGGGCTGTCTGAATGGGGGCAGGATGAAAAAAGAATAGAGAGGCTTCGCAGTGCCGCTGACGTTAGAATCTATACCCCGGGCGGTTCTGCAGGTCTTGGAGTTTCGGTACTGCGCTCTTTTAATGCACCGCCCCAGGAGATTTTAGACGATAAAGACGCCTATCGGGATCGCATCGATGCTACGACCAACAGCTTGCTGTCCTTAATTGGATTAAATGTGGACCCTTTTACAAGCCGGGAATATATTCTCATCTCAAATATACTGGAAAATGCTTGGAGCAAGGGACAAGACCTCGGTCTCCCGGATCTTATTGCCGCCATTCAAAAGCCCCCTATGGAAAAAGTAGGGGTTATAGACCTGGAAAGCTTTTATCCTTCCAAAGACAGGTTTGCCCTTGCTATCATGTTTAATAATCTTATCGCTTCTCCTGGCTTTAAAGCGTGGCTGGAGGGTGAACCTCTGGATGTTAATCGATTTCTCTATAACGAAATGGGCAAACCTCGGGTAGCAGTATTCTCCATTGCTCACCTTTCGGAAAGTGAGCGAATGTTTTTTGTGACTATGCTATTAAATGAAGTATTGTCGTGGGTTCGCAGACAGCCAGGCACAGGCAGCCTTAGAGCTTTATTGTACATGGACGAATTGTTCGGCTATCTTCCCCCGATTGCCAACCCGCCGTCAAAGGCTCCCCTTTTGACGCTCCTTAAACAAGCAAGGGCATACGGCTTGGGTTTAGTTCTTTCGACTCAAAACCCGGTAGATCTTGACTATAAGGCACTTTCAAACGCAGGAACCTGGTTTATCGGACGACTTCAGACTGAGCGTGATAAGGAGAGAGTACTGGCAGGGCTGGAAGGTGTGGCTGCAGGAGGAAAATTTGACCGTGCTCGCACGGAGCAGGTTTTAGCTGGACTTGGTCAGCGTATTTTCTATCTTCACAGTGTGCATAATGATGAGCCGGTGATATTTAGTACCAGGTGGGTTCTTTCATATTTAGCCGGGCCTTTAACAAGAGACCAGATAGCTTCTTTGACAACAAACCAAGGTGCAATGGGACAAGTTCAGACATTTGAAGCTAATAACACATTAGAACAAGATTCCGTCCCTTTGGATAAAGAGCTGGAGAATAATTTGAATTCAGTTCCACCTGTACTGGCACCCCAAATAAAACAAGTGTATCTTCCGCAGAAGAGCGGAGCTGCCGGGAAGTTGGTATATAAGCCAGCGGTTATTGGCATCGCTGATGTACTATACAGCAGCACCAAGCATGGAGTAGCGGTATCTAAGAGTTATGCAATGCTGGCACCGCTTGATGATGGCCCGATTGCATTGGATTGGAGCAAGGCCGAACAAACAGATGTTAACTTGCGCAGTTTGGAGGAGAGACCAGTTGAAGGGGCGTGTTTCGCCAATTATCCGGATGCAGTCTCAAATCCCCGCAGTTATGAGAAATGGAAGAAACTTTTCAGCCAATATATTCGAACAAGTTTAAGTTTAAATCTTTTTTTAAGCCCAACCTTAAAAACAGTTTCTGAGTCCGGAGAAGACGAGCGCGATTTCCGCATCCGTTTACAGCACATCGCCCATGAGCGGCGCGATGATGCATTAGAAGCTATGCGCAAGAAGTACGCGTCTAAATTTAATACGCTGGAAAATAAACAAATGCGAGCTAAACAGGCAATAGAAAAACAAAATTCAATGGCCGCTCAGAAGAAAATGGAAGCGGCAGTTTCGGCGGGAACGGCAATTTTGGGGGCACTTTTTGGCCGCAAGAGTATCAGTGCGACTTCGATCTCCCGGGTTGGAACTGCTGTTAAAAGCACATCCCGTGCTTTAAAAAGCGGCCACGGTATCAACGATGCTGTCGAAACGCTTCAATCAATAGAGGCTCAGATTGAAGAATTAGAATTGGAACTTGAACAACAATTAGAGAAGATATCCGATAGCTACGATATGTTGGCAGAAAAGCTGGACAATATTGAAATCAGAGTCACAAGCGGCAATATAACAGTTCACTTCGTAGGACTGGCGTGGGTTCCTTATTATCCTGGTAACTAAATTAAGAATCATCTTTATATTAATGTCTGTCGGAGATGTTCTGGGTACGCCGGAAGAATCTATAAGGAAACTTAAGCACACTATAAAACCGGGGGGATATATTCTTATCGATGATGCGTATGGTAAGAAAGGCGCAAAGGAAGATTATTACACTAAACTGGAAAACGAAATCATGGGAGTTACGTTTGTTAAGAGCATAAGTATATTTGCTGATTAGGAATTATACTGGATAAAGATATCAAAATTAAAGGATGTAAATTTATGCTAATGCAAGAAGTGACACCAGAAATGGTTGCAAAATGGAAAGTAATTTATAATGAATACAAGACTCAACTTAATCCCAATAAAAAGACAGCTCCAGAGCTGATTGAATATCTTGAAGAGAAGTATCCTATTACTGAGCAAACAGAGGAAAAGCTTATCCAGGTTATCATAGATAATGTACTGCAAAACGAATTTTACGCAAAGAAACTTCCAGAAGGTAAAGGGCCAAGAGCAAGGGTGTTTTGCGTTGAAAATAGGAGATCAGGTGAAAGTCTCTATGAAGAACAAGACGAAATTTTCAAAGTTGAAAATATGGATAATATAATAGTAGGGATAGAACTGGAAACTACGTTTTTCATGGTTGAAGGAAGCAGTATATTATGGGATGAATTGTTTGCTTTCAGAGGTCTGGACGTAGATGATTTAAACAACTATTATTTGGTTGCAGAATATATTACTTGCTTGAAAAAGTATGGTATGTTGGATAATGTATTGTCTAAAAAGAACTGAAACACGCGTTGATAATAGATTTCCTTCATCGATTATATCTTCCGGCTGGCAGGAAGGATAATAGTATGAGGGAAATCTTTTTTTATGGGTAATAACGCAAAAACATGCAAATTTAGATTATACATAAGGGACGAATAGCTTAATGAAAGAGCATACTGTGATGAAGAAATAAAAAATGTTCGCTATTCTGAGTATTATTGACAAGAGAAGCGCATCAAAGTATAATTTGTATAATTAGTATAATTAGTAATATATGTATAACAAGTATGACTAATCTATAACGGAGGAAAAGGTAATGAAAAGCGAGTCATTTAAAGAAGGTAAGTATATGGGGTCGGTTAAAGTAGGGCAAAAAGGACAGATTGTTATCCCCAAAGAAGTACGTGATATGTTTGGTATCGATTCGGGCGACACATTGATTCTGTTAGCCGATGTACAAAAGGGTATCGCTCTTGAAAGAATGGGTATTTTCAGCAAGATTGCTGATGCTATCTTAGAGGGAAGAGCAAAAGAAATATATCCTGATTATAATGAAAATGATAGCATCCTATTTGCAGAAGGAATTAAAAAGCTTGGGGCAGATGAAGGGGATGAGGAGGAAGAAGTATGATTGCGATCCAAACAAAAAACCTTTCAAAGCATTATAAGCATAAGGTTGCAGTCAATGCTCTCAATCTGAGTGTTAACAAGGGAGAACTATTTGCTTTGCTTGGCGTAAATGGTGCCGGTAAAACCACAGTTATAAAGATGCTTTCATGCCTGATTAAGCCGACATCTGGTAATGCTTATGTATTAGGAAACAGCATTATCACAGATTCGTTAAAAGTAAAAGAAATAATTAATGTCTCTCCTCAAGAAACTGCCGTAGCTCCAAATCTAACTGTAAGAGAGAATCTTGAATTTATCGCCGGAATATATGGCAATACCAGGAATATTTCCAGAGAGAAAGCAGACCAAACCCTTTCTTCCTTTGGCTTGACTCATATGGCAAAGGATAGTGCCAGGACATTGTCGGGCGGTTGGCAGCGGCGTCTTAGCATTGCCATGGCATTGATTTCCGAACCTCAAATATTATTTCTCGACGAACCTACCCTTGGACTCGATGTGCTTGCAAGAAGGGAACTTTGGCATGTTATAAACAATATGAAAGAAAAAGTAACAATTATTTTAACCACTCATTATTTAGAGGAAGCTGTATCTTTGTCTAATCGTATAGGGATAATGGCAGAAGGAGAAATAAAGGAAATTGGAACCGCTGATGAACTGATTAAAAAAACTAAAACCGCGAATTTCGAAGATGCTTTTATAGCAATTGCAGGTCAGGGGGGGAAAAGTATATGAAGTTATTCGCCCTTGCTGCACGGAACAGTAAAGAAATTTTGCGAGATAAGCTGAATTTAGCTTTTGGCATCGGCTTTCCTGTTGTTTTGCTCTTGCTGCTTACAGCTATTCAAGCAAATATCCCGGCAGAGTTATTTGTAATTGACCAATTGACGCCCGGAATTGCTGTTTTCGGACTATCTTTTATTTCTCTTTTTTCCGGTATGCTGATTGCCAAGGATAGAACTAGTTCATTAATGCTGCGATTGTTTACTTCTCCCCTTACATCCAGCCATTTCATATGCGGATATACACTTCCTTTATTACCTATGGCTATCTTGCAGGTCGCGGTTTGTTTTCTAGTTGCCTTCTTTTTGGGATTGACAATAAACATTAATGTTTTCCTTACGATTATAGTATTAATTTCGGCTATGCTCCTGTTTATTGCAATTGGCTTACTTTGCGGCAGTCTATTTACCGATAAACAGGTCGGCGGAGTATGTGGGGCGTTACTGACAAATGTTAGTGCTTGGCTTTCGGGCACTTGGTTCGACCTTGACCTGGTAGGGGGAACGTTTAAGAAGATAGCCGAATTATTTCCTTTTATGCATGCGGTAAACGCAGGGCGTGCTGCAATATCCGGTGAGTATAATCAGATTCTGCCTCATTTATGGTGGGTAATTGGCTATGCTTTTATTATTATGGTCATAGCAATTATCGTGTTCACAAGAAAAATGAATAGCGATAATCCTTAAAATATATATAATTACAAAACTAATGACGGCGTAGAGATAAACTCTCAACGTCGTTATTTATTATTTATGGTTTTAGAATATTTACTTTTACTAGAGGTGCTGTGTGTTATCTCTACTGGTTTAGGCAGGCGGAAGTATTATGGAAAGTATACTTGACATCTGTTCTGGATATTGTTATAATTGGAAATGGAAAGTATGCTTGACATATGCGCAAGGAGTTAATGATGAAAAATCGACTTGGGGAACTGCGAAAACAACGAGGTATCAAGCAAGAAGAACTTGCCGAACAGTTGAAGGTATCCAGGCAAACCATCGGTTCGCTTGAAAATGGTAGGTACAATCCTTCAATAGTATTAGCAATTAAAATAGCTCGGTATTTTGGTACGAATGTTGAAGATATTTTCATTTATGAGGAGGATGAGTGATGTACAAGAAGTCTCTAGTTCAAAAAACAAAACAGCTTTATATATTTCTTTTTATTTTAGGATTAGTGTTAATGGCAGCAGGGATGTTTGCGGAAAAGTATAAATATGACAGTCGCTTTTTGGGGTTTGGAGCCGGTATTGGCACTGCCATGATAGCATTAGGTTCTGTGGGTTTGATAATGCTTAATAAAAAGACGGAAGATATGCGGCAGCAGGAAATCAATGAAAAGGATGAACGAAATATAAAAATACGAGAAAAATCTGCATATGATACTTATTTTGTCACTTTATTCGGCCTGACGGTTGTTGAAATTATTTTTCTTATTTTTAATTACTTAATACCGTGTTTTATCATCATTGGGCTAATG
>CAZYHL010000008.1:0-22091 GCA_964646795.1 uncultured Syntrophomonadaceae bacterium | reverse complement strand
TGCAGGTGCAGCTCTATCTAAAAGCTTTAGAGAATATACTACTGATGAGATGAGAATGAGTGCTATTGGTGCTAGGGCTAAACAATTAGAACATCAAGAGGCAATTAAAGCTAGAGAAGATCTAAGTGAAGATGATAAACTTAAAGTTTTAAGTATATCTAATAGTCCTGGTTTCAATAGAGCTATTACAAGAGATGAAAATGGCAATATTATTGGTGGATATCAAGGTTGGACACCTAATGAAAAAGTAGATACTGATGTACTTATCAAAGAGTTCTTTGATAACTGGAGTAGCTACTCTGATAAATTAGGTGGTGTAAGTCTTGATGGTAATAATATAGCTACTTGGAATACTGCATCTGCTGCTGCTAGTCCATACTTATCTAAAATGAGTATGGATATGGAAGGTTTAAGTGAAGAAAAGGTAATAGGTGTACTTACTAATTTTCTACTTAATAATGAAGGTTATAAATCATGGATGGATAGTAAGTATATAATGGATAATTTTGATCCTACTACTGGTGATATTAAAACTATTACTGAACAAGATATTCTTCCTAATATTCTTCCACCTAGGCTAAATGCTAATAGAGAACCTATTGATAACAATACAAGAGTACAACAAGCTAGTGTAGCATTAGAAGGTGCTATATTAACAAAACAACAAGAATATGAGGCTATTCATCAAGAGCCTATGTCTAGAGAAGATGCTTTAAGACAAGTACATAAAGAATTGTATTTACAGCAAGATATTAGTAGATCAATAAGTGGATTAGCAGGTAAGTATATTCATCAGAAGATAACTTATGATAGTGATATAAGAGATAGTTGGGTATACAAATATAATCTTGAAAAGAGTGATGAAAGAAATGTATATCTTACTAGAATGGCTGATAGAGAATTTGAGTTTGATATAAATGGTATTAGAACTAATATAGATAATTGGAATCAAAACCTAGCTGTTAATAGACAGGTGTTAAGAGATAGAACTGAAGAACTTAGAAATCTACCTAATACTCCTGAAAATCAACAAAGAAGAGCAGATCTACAAGCTCAAATAGAAAATCATAGTAAAACTATTAAAAAGCTTGAAGAAGATATTTATAATGCGGAACATATAGTAGAGAATATTAGACCTGATATTACAGAAGGGGAATTGAACAATATGATTATGCAATTTGGTAAGGGTACTATTGGTTTACAAACTAGATTAGGATTAGAATTTGGAAGAAATACTGAAACAGGTCAAAGACTAAGACAAGGACTTGTAAATAATGATAGAAACGCTATTACTCAAGCATATTTTGATCAAGCTCGTAGATTAACTCATCGTTCAGTATCAGATGCAGAAGTTATGCAAAAAGCAGAACGTAAAACAGAAAAACTATTAGAAGAATATTATAAGTCTGTTCAAAGAACATATGGTAAAGAAAGATTAGGTTATCATCATAGTTTATATAATATAGGTCTTGGTGAAGGTACTTATGCAAAAGGTCATGAAGATCACATTCAGTCCTTAGCTGAGAGGGGTATGTTAAACTTTGTAACATATGATGGAGTAAGCAGTAGTGATAAAGATGTTCAAGAGGTACTAAATACATTTACAGAGGTTCATATTGGTACTACTACTGATCTTAAAAATGGCAACTTATATAATAGGGCTGTGTATACTACTCCTGATGGTGAAAGGCATCATTATATATTTGAAGCTCCTTTTGAAGATGATACTACAGCGGAATTAATTGCTAGAGATATGTATATTGCATCCCAAAATCCTAATATTTCTTCAGGAGATAGAAGAAATTTGTTTGAGGGTAGTGTTGCAATTATGATGTCTAATATTAGAACTAATGATGGTAGTAGGCTAAATAAAAAGATTAGACAACAAGTATTTGAATTAGGTAATGAGGGTTATAGAAATCGTACTCCAATTCAGTTTAATGCTAATGGAAGTGAATTTAATTTAACTCTTCATAAAGTAGGAGATAGTTCTTATAGAGCATTTTTACTTAATGATGAAGGTAAAGAGTTAAATATAAGAAGTTGGTTGCCTGAATTATATCCTAATGCTAGTGATAGAAATAGATTTTATAATACACCTGAAGATGTATACCTTGATTTGTTTCATATAATAAATGGAGAATAATGATTCCAAATCTTCCACCTGCAAAAGGTTCAATACCAGAAAAAGATATTAATGTAGGAGATGTATCTGTTCCTAAACTTCCTACAGCAGTAGATCCTGATTTATCAAATGTGCCTATTACTACTTTTGGTGGTAGTATGTATAGTGTAAAACCAGGTTCTATTAAAGAATATCAAAAATACTTTCCTGATGGTGTACATATGTGGCATGGTATTCCTGCTTTGAATGAGGCTCGTGCACGTAATCAATCACATGGAGAACAATGGCGTAATGCAGTTGTACAAGCAGTATTAGGTACTATGGTTGGTGGTACTATTCGTGCAGTTGGTGATGTTATAGCTATACCTAAAATGGCTGATGCTGCTGCTGAAACTGGTAGAAGATGGGATCAAAATCTCTTTCAAGTATCAGGAAAAGCTATTGAAGATTGGGCTAGACAAAATGCTCCTATTTATAGTAGTGAAAGAGCTAGTATTGGTGGTCTAAAGAATATGTTTACTAAAGGTTATTTTCCTTCTCATTTACCATCTATTGTTAGTTCTCTATCTATTATGATACCTGCATATGGTGCTATGAGATTAACAATGGCAGGATTTAAACTTTTAGCAAAGGTAGGTAGAATGGCTAAGTTTGGTGGTGCATTAGGATCTTTTAAAACACCTCAAATACTAGCTCCTGTTGCAAGAATGGCTGGTACAACAGCAGGAGATTATGCTGCTAAGTCTATATTATCAGGTTTGTATTCTCGTCATATTGATAGTTATGTAGAATCTGCTGAACTATATAGAGAAGTATATGAAGGTAGAAAAGCATTAGGTTACAGTGATGAAGAAGCAGGGGTTGATGCTAGTATAGCTGCTAATACTGCATACTCAACAGGTTTTGTAAATGTTATATCTGATATTATACAATGGGGTATGCTATTTAAAATGCCTAAGTTTAGTGCTATGGGTATTAATAGTAAGACTGCTGCTATGTTAGGTAAGACTAAATATAAAGGTATAGATTTAGTTGGACAACAAGGTGCTGCTAATATTGCAGCTATTAGTGAAAAAGCAAGACAAGCTGGTAGAATTACATTTAAAGAACTTTTAAAACAAGGTGGATTAGAAGGTGTTGAAGAAGGAATAATTGAATTTGCTAAAAAAGAAGGTGAAAGACAAGCTGATGTAAACAGGGGATTTGTTGATGGTAGTGGTGGTGTTATGAGTAGTTTACGTGCTACTCTTAGTGATCCTCATACGTTTGATGCTTTCTTCTTTGGTGCATTAGGTGGTATGGCTTTTGGTACTATTGGTAAATTAGGAGTTTTAAAAGCAGAACGTGGTTCTCTTAAAGCTGCTGAAGAACAAATGAAAAGTTTAGAAAGTCAAGTATCACAACTTAGTGATTCTTTTAAACAAAGAAATCAAGCTATTAATGATGAGAACTTTGTAGAAGCTGATAAGATTCAAGCTGAGATTGAAGGTAGTATTATTCTTAATGCTCTTACTACTGGTACTGCTCCTATTAATGTTGAAGTGCTTAGGAATCTTTCACAGCTTAGTAATGAACAACTAGTAGCAGCAGACTTTCAAGCAGATACTCAAAAAGATCTTGCTGCACTAGCTGATAAAATTGAAATAGCAGCTAATGATTATAACAAGTTTGCAAATATTAATTATGGTTATGATAATAAGAATAGTATAATTGCTGCAACATTAGCAATGGATAAGTTTGAAATTGCTACTCTTACAGCTCTACGTGATAAATATACTAAACTGGCAGAAGAAACTAAACTAGATAAGTCTCAAATGCCTAAGTATATGCAGGATACTGAAGCTGCAACTCATAAACTTGAAAGTGTTAGGAATTTAAAGTCTGCTAATAAAGCTATACAATATCTAAATAATCGTTTAAAAATAGCAGAGGCTAGACTTGAATGGGTTAGAAATACTCTTAAATCAGATAAAGATTTAAAGTCTTTAGGTCTTAATGCTTCAGGATTAAGTATTCAAGAAACTCAAACTCTTAATGAAATAGCATCAGTAAAACAATCTATTTCAGATTTGGAAGTTACTAGAGATACTCTTAGTACTATTATCTCTAACATGGATGAAGTTATAAATGCTTCTCCAGAAAAGGCTAGTATTAATGAATATATTAAAAATAACTCTGCTTATACATCTACTGCATCACAAGCTATACTTGATAAGTTTACTGCTGATTTAGCTAAAGCAGAAGCACAGTTTAAAAATCACAATAGTAAAGAAGGTCAAAAACAAATTATAGAGAATTTTGATAAACAACAAAAGCTTTATAATGATATTTTAAGAAAAGAGTTTACTAGTAAACTTAAAAATGCTAAAACAGAAGAAGAAGTTAAGGCTTTAAATAAAGAATATGATAACAAGTTTAATGATGAGGCTACTACTCGTACTAATGAACTTAAACGAGAAGCAAAAATAAATAAAGAAAAACAAGAGCTTACTAAAGCTCTTGAAAGCATTATAGGTAAGATAGTTGAAGCTAGAAAAACTAATGAAGAAGTTGATCTAAAGACTATACTTACTGAAGAAGAACTTAATAAATATGATAGTCATAAAGATCATATAGAAGGGGAAGTAGCTAAACGTAAACCGAAGTCAGAACCTGAGTCTGATACTACTGATACTACTGATACTACTGATACTACTACTGATGATGGTACTATAAATAGTAGGGAGAGTCTTATTAATTATATTGTTTCTAAATACCCTGCTGATGAACAAGTTGGAATAAGAACACTAGCAGAGGTACTTATAAATGATAAAGGTGAAGTTGGTAATTTCAGTGATATACTATCAACAGATTTAGTATTAGAACAAGCTGAACAAGTTGTTAAAGATTTGAATAATGGTATAACTATTCCTGAAGCAACAGCTGCAATATATCTTGGTTTATATAACGGTTTTGCTACAAGAATTATATTAGATGTTAGAGATGGTAATTTACAACTAAATCCTACTATTAACGCTTTTCTTAGAAGTTATGCTAATCAAAGAATTGCTATTACTAAAACATTATTAGGTAAACAATTCAGTAATGAGTTCTTAGAACTTACTGATAAAAATAATATTCCTAAAGCTCTTGTTGATAAGGCAGCAAAAGTAAATAAACATCCTAAGCTTGTTATTTCTATTATAGGTCTTAATAGAAATTCTAATTTTATTAATGAACAACTTGGAACTAATAAAGATAGTAAGGAAACTATTGCTGCTAAAAAGATTAATGATCTATTAAATGATGCTAACAATACATTTGAAAAACATGAAGCATCTGATTTAACAGGTGATATTACTCCTGCTATATCATTCTTTGATAGACTTATGAATATTATGGCTGAGTATTATCAAGATGTACCTGGTGATATTACTATAAGTCTTGATAGTATTTTTACCTTTATGATTAGTATTGGTCAAATAGATCAACTACGTACTAACTATAAAGTTTTAAAACAAATATTTGATATTGGTGCTGCTGCTAAACCTCAAACAAAACAATACCAATTTACTGAAGGTACTAAAACATTTACTGTAGACTTCTCAAGTAAGATAGCTAATTTTGATACTACAGGTTTTATTGATAACTATATAGCATCTAGAATAGGCACTGAATATGTTAGTAAACCTGGTACTTATATTTATCTTGGTGATTTAGTTAATATTCAAGATGAATATCTTACTCCTGAAACAGTTGAAAAACTACAAGCTTTTATTGATTTAGAAGAAGGTAGTACATTAAGTCTTGTAGTAGATCCTGAACATAAGGATACTAGATTTACATCTGAAGAAAACAGTAAACGTAATAGTAATCCTGATACTGTTGCTATTAAAGTTATTTATGAAAGGGATGGTAAACAAATAGAACTTGGTTATATTCAAACAAGTGATTTTGAACATAATGGTATTCCTTATATTAATGATAAAGGACAATTTAAACCTTTTTCACTTGCTGTAAACAAACAGAATGCTAATACCATTGTAGCAGAAATAGAGGCTTTTAGACAAGTCTTTTACAAGGCTAGGGAGAAAGCTAACAATGATAAAGCAAAAGGCACAGTCGCTGATCTGACAGGGCTTAGTGATAAAGCAAAACAACTACTTGCAAAGCTAATCAACCATAATCAAAAAGGGAAAGTTGAATTAAGTAATGACAGGATTTATCATGTCCTTACACCCTTATTTTTTGATAGCAATACTAAAAGAGATATAGCACATTCATTATCAGTACAGAATATATTGAGTAGGTTTAGAACTCAATATGAGATATTTAAGAATGATTATGAACAGACAAAAGCTATTCGTGAAGCTATTGCAAAAGGTAGTAAAGTAGAAATGGAAGTTGCATATAAAACTGCAACACCAAGATATAATACTCAATTTCGTAATGCTTATAACAATCTTGCACCTGTAACTATTAACGGTGAAAGAAAGATTACTATAGTTCATAGAGATGTCAGTACTAATATTGGTAATGAACTCTATGATATGGAAACAGGTAAAGTAGTTAAAACTACTAGATCTGAATCTAGTATTAAAAACGAGTTTTATGTATTAGTTGAAATAGCACCAAATAAATATACCGCTGCTACTCTTAGAACTGGTAAATTAGATAATAAATATGGTTCTGAAGTAATTGATTTTTTACTTAATGAACTTAAAGAAGTTACAGTTGCTGATACTGATGCACGTCATAGTGAATTTATTACTAAAGCTAAATCTTTAGTAAATCTTGATACTACTAATACAGAGTTTATTAATTTTAAAATTAATAGATACTCAACTGGTAAAAGAAATAGTATTGTAGTATCTAATACTATTAAACTTGATAATGGTAATTTAATTCGTAAATACTATGAAATTCGCTATGATGCTAAGAATGATAAATTTGAAATGTATGAAGCTACTAGTCTTACTGATAGTGGTACATTAAAAGATAAATCTGAATCTAAGTTTCAACCTGTATCTAGTGATAAAGTAAAAGAATTAATGAAGAGTATCCAAAGAGATATAAGTATATCTGATGAAGGTACTGCTTTTAGACATGGTACTCAACCTTATATTGATGCTATGGGTAATTCTTATCAAGATGGTTATAAAGGATACTTACTTAGAACTGGTGCATTTCTTACTAATTTAACTGTTGTAAGAGATAATAATGGAAACCCAGTTACTAATCTTGATCCTAGTGGTACTCCTTCTGATGCTACTAAGGGTAAAGCACCTTTTCATTTAAGAGCTACACCTAAAATAACTGAATCAGTTGATACAGATACTACACCTACTACTGATATTACAACTATTATAAGTGAAAAGAAACAAGCATTAAATAGAGTATTAGGTAAATCATTATTAGAAGTACTAGAACTGCCAGGATTTGATACTTTTAAGTTTCTTGGTGAATTAGTTAAAAGTTTAGGTCTTAATATTGTATTTGATAACAAAGTAACAGAAGGTGAAAATAGTAAATCACAACTTAATGTTATAGTTAAACAAATAGAAGCAGCAATTAAAGATCCTACTACAACTATTGTAATAGGTGTTCATGGTGCTTTCGGTATGAATAGTAAAGGGGTAGTTCTTAATAGTGCTACTCAGGCTACTATAGTTGCTCATGAGATTCTTCATCCAGTACTTGCTGCTGCTGAGGCTAGACTTAATGAAAAACAACATAGTGAATATCTTGCTAAACTTGAAAAGTTTAGAAGTGAAATTAGAGAATTTATTGAGAAAGATACTGAAGTTCTTACTAAAGATGAAAAAGAGATACTTAAAAGATATCTTAATATTGCTGATACTGTTGGAAAGCATAGTGAAACTATAACTTATGCTTTTACTGATACTGATGTAGCAAGAGCATTATCTAAAATGTCTAGTAGTAATAATACCAGTAAAGGCTTTTGGAATAAACTTCTTAATATTGTATCAGAATTATTTAAATATATTGATATTGATATGACTAAAGGTAAAGTAGCTGAATTGGCTAACATACTTGATAGTCTTATTAATGTTGAAGAGATAGCAACTCAACCTATTCAACAAACATCAGAGATACAAAATGAAGTTAAAACAGAAGCTATTACTGAAGAGTCTATTAGAGCTGAATGGAACGAGGCATTACAAGAAGCAGAAGAGAAATGGAGAAATAATGTTGATGAAAAAGGTTATCCTAAACAAGCACTTTCTGAATTAACAGATAGTATCAATGAAGAATATCAATCTAAAATTAATGCTTTAAATCAAACTGATCCCACTAATAATCTTTTTGATGAATTTGGTGATGATACCAATAAACTAAATTTATCAGAGGAACTCTTTAGTAATGATCCACTTAGTGCTGAAAGTATTTGGATACAGTACTCTAATGAAATAACTAGTAGATATGGACTATCAGAACAAGAGTTTACTGGTTATTGGAATGAACTAACTACTACTGAAAAACAACAAGAAATTAAGTGTTTATAAAATAATACAACTACTACTATGGCAATACATTGTGTTAATACTAACAGTAAAGAATTTAAAGACTTAACTGTTGCTACAAATATTAATCCTATTAAATTAGCTGCTACTATTGCTGAATGGCAACAAAGAAATAGTACTGATAGTTTTCCTACTATTACTGATTTACAACCTTCTATATTAGAATCTCAAGATATTACCCCTGAACATTCTAATGTACTTAATTATATAGTTAAGAATTTTAATAATAATAAACCATTAAAAGATGGTTTTTTTGGTAAAGGTGCTGAAAACTCACTAGGAGAGATACGTCAAATGCTTAGACGTAATGGTTTAATTGATGCAGGATTTAATGTTACTTTAGCTGATGAAGGTAGAGGTAGTTTATATTTAACACGATTTGATAAGAAATATGTTCCTAAACTTTACAGTGAGGATTTAAGTTTTAAGTTAGAAACTCTAAATTCTTATACAAATCATTCAGGTGGAGCAGTTGGTTCTGATACTCAATGGGATGTTATAGGTAAAGAATTTGGAATGATTACTAATAAACACTACTATTTTGAAGGATTTAAAACACCAAATGGAAATACAGCTATTCCGATTGAATTAAAAAAGGAAGCTGATGAAAAATTAAAAGCTGCTAATAAAACATTAGGTAGAAAATTCCCTACATCAAAAGAATATGTTAATAATTTACTTAGAAGAAATTGGTGGCAAGTTAAAAATTCTGATGCTATATTTGCAATAGCTACAATTACTGATAATAAAGTAGAC
Organism: uncultured Syntrophomonadaceae bacterium; assembly: GCA_964646795.1. Classification (GTDB taxonomy): domain Bacteria; phylum Bacillota; class Dethiobacteria; order PWVN01; family PWVN01; genus CAZYHL01. Next base: position 12,686 of record CAZYHL010000008.1, on the reverse strand, counting down.
GGTGGTACTGGATGGGCAGTTCATATGGCTATTGCTGAAAATAAACCTGTATATGTATTTGATCAAAAAATAAATAAGTGGTTTACATGGAATAATAATAAATTTATAGAGAGTGCTATTCCAAGACTTACTAAGAATTTTGCAGGAATTGGTACAAGAGAAATAAATGAAAGTGGCAAACAAGCTATTAGAAACGTTTATGAAGCCTCTATTAAGCAAGATTATAAATCTATTACTCCTACTTCTACTCTTACTTCTACTCCTCAACTAGAATTAAATTTTAATATTAATCAAGATACATTTAGTAATACTGATTTAGCAGGTGAAGTAGAAGCTGCCATTAGGCATGATATGGTTTATGGTAGAGGTAAGTCAGTAGGTGATTATGACTTTGCTACATTAAACCATTTTAATAAACTTCTTTCATATACAGCTTTTACTATCATTGATGAACTTAAAGGTCTTAAATATAAAGATTTTATTGAATTTGCTGATAGTGTCAGAGAAAGAATTAGAAATGTATTAGGTGCTCATATTAATGGTAGTTATAAAAAAGGAGAATTACAATTAAATACAGAACAAATAGCCTTAATTAAAGAACTTCTTGATTCTATTAAAGATCCTAATAGTGAAATATGGAAGAATTTTGTTAATTATTTTTCTGGATATTATAATATAATTATTGAAGATTTCCATAGTGTAAGTGAAGAAACTGATGGTGCTGAACTTCCTACTCATTGGGATGATACTGCTCAATTAAGACTTGATAATCGTAGGAGTATTTCTGCTAAAGTTAAGTTTGCATTAAGTAGTGTAGTTCATGGTAAAAATGAAATTACTGGTTTATGGGAAGTTGTAGATTTGGATACTCTTATTGGTAGACTTATTAATGCCCATGTTACAGATGTAACTAATGAAGAATTTCAAAGTAGATTAGATTACATTGTTCAAAATGAATATCCAGGTCTTGCATCATTTGCTCAAATGGTTAAAGATGATGAGAACCTAATGTCTGCTTATAAAAGTGCATTAAACTTTGATGTTGCAGAAGTGTTTGCACTAGTATCTAATAAGTATGTTAATCAGAATACAATATTTGATATACTTAGAAGTAATAGAGATTCATTTGTACAAGCTAGAGATTTTGATTTATGGCTTAGGAATATTAATGTTAAAATTGGTAATAAACAATTAGGTTTTCTTAATCCTATAGCTAAAAAAGTAATTGCTAAGTTTAAAGATAATCTTGATGAAGGTTATACTAGAATTACTATTGAAGATATTATGAGTGCTATTACTGGTGAAAAAGTAGTAGTAGATTATAGTCCTGAATTCTTTAATACACTTACAACCATACTTAAAGAAGTAGGAATTGCTATTCCTGACAATGCACTATTGGCTGAATATCAAAGTGAAAGGTATAATAATCCTCATATTCCTAATAAGAATAAACAATTTATTAAAGATGTACTTGATCCTATTGGATATATTCTTGGTGATATTGCAAGAGCTGTAAATAAAGGACTTAATAAATATACTACTGATCAAAGGGGTACACTGTATAATATTGCAGGTATTTTATCAGGTTATAGTAATACTAAAACTCAATTAGATTATTATAATGTTAATAAGGATGTTGTTTATACTCCTATTTACCAATCACATATAAGTAGATTGTTTAAAGGTATAAATAATGTTAAAACAGCTTATGAAAAGTTTAAACCTTATACTACTATTGAAAGATTTCAACATTCTAATATACTATGGAATACTAATGGTGTTGGTATATTTAATTTTGAAATGGTAGATGGTAGGAAAGTAATTAATGAAAACAATCCTGTAAATCTTAACTTCACTAGAGCATTAAAACCATACTTCTTTAATGGTATTAATATGATTAGTGATAGTCTTGGTTTGGAATATAGTAAAATACTTAATAAAAACTGGGATTTAGTAAGACTTCTGTCATCTACCCAAGGATATTATTATATTCATACTGCTGATGCTGGTAGAATTGCTGCATTAAAACTTGATTTTAAATGGGATTCTAATCTTATTAATACTACTGATTCTAAACAAGCTAGTGGTGAAAATATAGGATTACTATTTGATGAAGAAGGAGAATTTAGAGGTATTAAACCCAATACTCCTGTATTTAATCTTATTAAAAATACTATCCTTCAAGAAGTAAAAGAAATGAGGGATGCAGCTAATAAACTGTTTCATATAGAAAATGGTAGTATTACAGGAGAGAAAGGTATTAATACCAATACATTACAGGCTCCTAAACATTGGGATGGTAAAGCACTACATAATAATGGTGTACCTACTGGTAGAGTATTTCAATTTAATAATCTTACTTATCGTACATTTGAAAATGGTAAGTATGTAGTTAATACTCTTGGTGATACATTAAGTCTTAATGAAGTATTATCTGAGAGTGATGAATCACTTTTAACAAATGATAAAATTAATAATTTTATTCAAGAAGCTATTAATGCTAATATAAAAGAGCAAATTAGAACTTTTAAAGCATTAGAAGATATAGCTACTAGACAACAGACTTATACTAAAGCAGGTGATGAATCTACTGAAACCGTTGATAAGAATAAACCATTCAAGGATACTGAAGCATTTAATAAAGGTGTTGCAGCTTATTATATTAATAATTATTTAGCACAAGTAGAATATGGTAATTTTATTCTTGGGACACAAGATGAATATAAAGGTATAGACGATCTTAATAAACGTGCTTCTCAGGCTATTAAAAATGGTCTTACTAGTTCTGCTACTACTCAATATAGGTCAGTAACTAGTGCAAACGTTATGATGGCTAGTCCATTTATTAATTACCTTAAATCCATTATACCTGATTATGCTGATGCTTATAATAATATTGATAGTACTGATGGTATTACCATTATAACTCTTGAAGAATTTAAAACAAGACTTAGAGGTTATGGTAGATATGATAATTATAAAGATCTTATAGAGAAACTTGAAAGAAATGAACCTCTTAATCCTTTAGAATATCAGAACCTTATTGAAAGTCAAAAGTATTTCTATTATGAACGTACTCCTTCAGATAGAGGTAATGGAATGGGTACAAATGTATTATCACAACAATACAAGAACTCTACTATTATCATCAGTGAAAAGCTTTCTAAAGGTACTCAACTTGAAGCTCTTCATGAATGGATGGAAGCTAACCAAGTTGATGAAGTATCATTTGCAAGTGCTAAAAAAGTAGGAGACGGTACTACAATTAAACTTTTTGAAAATGGTAAATTTGTAGCACCTACTAATTTTGATAGTTCTTATATTAATCTTCGTAATCATAGTGATTTAGTAGTTCAATTAGATGTTGTACCACACGCTGTTGATGAAATTAATAAGTTTGGTACTCAACTTGAAAAACAAATATTAGCTAATATTGATTACTTTAATAAGATATATAAAGTTAAAGGTATTAAAGGTAAACTTAATGGCGAACAAATAAAAACTCATTTTCATAATCTTATTAATGCTAATGTTAGTCAATCTGCTATTAGTTTATTACATGAATTTGGAGCAGTAAAGAATAATAAGATAGTTTATAAACTTGATGAAAATGGAAAAGCTACTGAAACTATAGATGTTGATCCTCAAAAGGTAATTAAATATCTACAAGACTATGTTGAAAAGAATGAAACATCATATGCTTTAAGAGAAGCTATTAAATCCATTGATGGAACTACGGCATTACCTTTATATAATGGTCTTACTTATGCTAAGTTTACAAGTATTCTTCTTTCTTTATTTAATAACCATGTTATTAATCAACGTATACCTGGTATTCATGCTGCTATTGTACCTGAACTAGGTCTTGCACCATATCAAAAACTTACTGATCAAAGTGCTGAATATGAACAATTAGTAGCAGATAATGCCATAGACTTTGCTGATGACTTTGTAAAGAGAGGTGATTATAAGTTAGCAATTAACCAACTTCCCACTGGAGAAAAGGGAGATATGATTATGGCTGAAATCATACTCCCTGCATGGAGTAAAAAACTTTATAAAGGAGGTGAATTAATTAGTATCAATGACCTTAGTGAAGATGCTCGTACTATGTTTGGAATTAGGATTCCTACTGAAGGTAAACAATCAACTGTTTATGTTAAGGTAGTTGGATTCTTAAAAAGTGGTGCTTCACAAGTTATTGCACCTTATGAATTTATAGCTAAAACTGGATGGGACTTTGATATTGATAGTTTATATTTATATCTTAAAGAACTTACTCTTAACGATGAAGGTAAGTTAGATACTGTTAAGTTTTTAGATGAAACTACTACTATTGAAACCAGATATCAAGCTTATATTCATAGTTTACCAGAAGGTAGAAGAATTAGAATTAAATATGCTCATTTAATAGCTAAAGAGTTTGAGAAGATTAAAGCTAGTAAACAATGGTATAATACTAGAATTATAAATATTGAAACTAGAGCTAAAGAATTATATGTTGATGATCTTTATGAACTTTATGCAATTAGAAGTGAGTTGTATAAAGAACTTGAAGCTCATAAATTAGATGAGTTATCTCTTACTCCTTCAATGGTTGAAGCACTTCAATTTATTAGAAATCAAATTGGAGAAGTTACAGCCGGTATTCAATTCTTAAAAGACGGATTAGATATTAATATTGAAGAAGTTGATGCGTTACGTAAAGCTAGAAGTAAAAAGCTTGATGCTCGTAATGAAACTATTCAAAACTATAAAGATTCTAGACAACAAGAATTAGAAGCTCTTGTTACTATTGAAGAGTTTGGTAAAATGAGTATTGAAGAACAGAATACTCGTAGTGCTAGACAAGCTAGAATGATTGATATATTAGGTTCAATAGTGACTAATCCTAGACATATTGGGGAATACTATAAACCTAATGGATTTAATCATATTACAGCTGTAGGAGATCATGTTAATAGGCTTCTTGGGTATCAATTAGAAGGTCTTAATATTAATAATGATTTTGACTCTGCTAAACTTAGAGATCTTAATATGTCTGTTAGAAACCTTAAATCTAACAGTGTTGCTTGGGATGGTATTATGTCAATACTTGGTGTAGTAGGTGCAGAACATTTATCTATACCTATTATGCTTAAAGAAAGTAAATATTTAGATACTCTTACCCCACAACAAAAAGCATTATTTAAAAGTGTTGCAGATGTAGATGGTGGTAGTAGGGTAACAGTATCACATTTTGCTAATTCCCCTACTAAAAATTGGCAGGATATTAATGGTTTATTTATTACAGAACAATCGTCTGAGGTTACAGCTAATATTCTTGATGCAGTTAAGCAGTTAATGGGTGCTAATATTAATGAAGCTACACTGTCTGTATTTAGGTTATTAAGTAGTAACTCATTGGCTCATAAGTTCAATGGTAGCCCTAATAGGTTCGTATTACCATACTTCTTTACACACCAACCTAGTATTATAGAGTTCTCTCAATCCCTTAGTATTGCTAAGGCTGAAAACCTTAATGCAACTAAAGCTTCTGTAATAAATCAGTTGATTAGAGATTATGAGGCTCAATATACATTTTTATTATTAGATGATATGGCTGAACTATTAGAAGGTGGTAAGAATCATCCTTTAATAGTTAAACTAGTAGCAAATCAAAATACTGGTAATATTCCTTATTTAGATAAGGATGACTTTAAATTGTTAAAAAGTATTAGAAGTGAAGCATTAATTAAATTAGATATTAATACTTCATTTGAAAGTGCTATACCTGATGTTACTGATTTAGAAGCTGAAATTATTACAGGTGTTGAAATACAGAATGGAAACGAATTAAATGTTAAAGATAAAATACAACATTTAATCAATCAAAAATATATACTTCAACACTTTAAACAACTTGATACTATTGCTGGTGATATAGTTAAAGCTATATCTACATTCAATACTGATAAAAAAGGTACTGGTCCAACTTTTAATGTTACTAGGCAACTACTTAATAACATAGAAGAATTAATGTTTAATCGTAGTCTTTTAGCAATTGCTGCTATTGAAGATGGAGCACTTACAGAGTATAAACAATTTATAGAACTCTTCGATAATACCCATGATATAAGAGAAAAAGCTGAATTGTATAAAGGTTTTCTTGAAGATATGGGTTATGAATCTGGTGATTTTACTACACTTAGAGTTGGTGATATTAGTGCTGTAGAGGCAATATATCCTATGTTATTTGATAATACTAAAACCGTTAATGATGGAGCATATCCATCTCTACAAAATTACCTACACTATGGTAATCTTATGAGTATGGGTGCATTTCAACAATTTATTCCTCATGAGTATGGTACATTATATGATATTAGAAGGGATATACTTAGACCTCTTGGATTATTATTTGATAACTTTGCTGAAAAGACTGTAATTAACTATCTTAATACTATTGCAGTATCTAGTGATAGGTTCTTTACACTTAGTAATAATTCTGAAATACTTAAAACATTAACAGAGCATAATACTATAGGTCTTACACCTGATATAGTACAAAGACAGCTTATTTATGCTCCACTTAATGAAGCATATGCAGAACTAAATATTAATACTGTTAATCCTACTATTGAAGATGTACGTAAGTTTAATCGTCAAAGTCTTGCTACTAAAATTAAATTATTACAAGGTAGTGAAACAATACAAAACATTTTAAGTGATAGTAGATATGCAGGCAGTCATGTATTAGCTCATATTATTTCTGAAGATAGTGAAGTTAAGTTTAATGATAAAGGTTACTTTACATTTAAGCTTCCTAATACTGTTGATCCTAATTATGCACGTCAGAGTATAAATGATATGTATAATGCTGAGGGTACACTTGGTATGATGATGAGAAGTGTTGTAGAAGATATGATTAAAAATCATTTCTATATTCATGGAATATCATTTGGTAATAACCTTAGTAAACATCTTGATATTAAACTTCTTTATGAACATACTCGGAATAGTGAATATCAAGTTGATATGAGTGGTATTGCTAATACTCTCAGAAATAATATTGAACATGGAGAAATAGGAAAAGAAGCTATTGAATTATTCTTTAAAGCTCATTGGAGTAATCCTAAATTTGTTCCTGTACTAAGACCTAAACTTACTAGGTCAGGTAGAATTAAAATGGGAACTCCATCTTTTCAAACATATGGTGAACAGATTACTGGTAAACCAATGGATAAAATTAATTATGATGTAGCAGCATATCAAATTATATATGCTGACTTTGATCAGGTTAATGAAAGTCCTTATGCTAGTAATGAATATGTTACAAAAGAAATTAATGGTGAAAAAGTATTATATAGGAGAGTATTAGAAGGATACGGGGATTCATATATTTATGCATACTATCCTATTGCTAGAACTTTACCAGGAGAAGTAGGTTTAAGTACTGTTCCAAAATTTAATAAGTTTGGTACTAAATCCTTTATTTATACTGCTACTACATATAGTGAAGCAATTAGTAAATTTCTAACAGAAGGTAATATATATGAAGGTACACATGAGTTTAATACTAAATATAAAGATACAGCAGTATTAGATGAGAAACGTAAAGCTGGTGAAGTATTTAAAGATGAAACTAGAACCGTAGATATTACTAAAACAGGTTATAAAGTTACTGCTCTTCAAGATTTCTTCTTTAATAAAGGTAAAACTAGTTTACCACTTACAAATACACTTATTACTGCTATAGAAGAAACACTTGGAGAACCTATTAAATCAGGTCAAGTTATCAAGCTTAAAGATTCTAATAGTGTAATAGGACTAAAGATCAATAGACTTCTTCCTTCTATGATATTAGCTATACCTGATACAGTTAAAGCTTATAAAGGTGCAAATGTAAGTCTTACTCCTGGTACAAGAGCCGCAATGTCTAAACTTAGCAATTTTATATTTGCATATCATGATGCAGAACAAGCAATTCATACTGTGGCTGCATTAAATCAAATAAAAGAAACAAATTATTCTCCTGCTCATTATGTAGGTAATAATATTGAAGATCATACTGATGGTGTATTTCAAGTTTATATTTACACTCCTGCTACTGATATGAGTATAAATAGGGCTAAGATTGAAATTAATAAGTTATTAAAATCAGATAAAAGAGTGCTCTTTACTATTGATAGTTTAGAACGAAATATAGATATTGTTAAATATTTACTTGAAGTAAATGCTGAATTTAGAGTATTTACTCACAATGCTACTGATGCTAGTTTTCTTAATGCTATAGCTGAAGAATTAGGAGTCAATATTAAATCCCTTAGTAATAAAATATTATCTGCTGAACCAGTACTGCAATTTGAATCTACTGATTTAACATCTGATACTGTGGTTACATATGATGATTCTACATTAGATGTAATAGAACAAATTGCTAAAAATAGTGATGTATCAGTTTACTTAGGTAATAAAGATGCTTTATTTAATAAGCAACTTAAACTCTATTCAGGTAATCATATTGAAGTAGATTTTAATAAAACTAATAAAGAAATTGCTGAAGAGATTAGTAATGCTATTTTAAGTTATGGTCAAGTAAGAACGATAAGTATGTTAGGTGATACTCATACTGACTTAGGTTTATCACAAGCAGAAGTAAATAGTAGGGTGTCAGATATTCTTGATATGGTTAATAGAAGAACTTATGGTTCTATAAATAAGATCTTTACTATTAATGAGCATGGTATTGCTTCAGCAGTTAGGGCCAATACATCTAATATTAAAACTAAAACTTTCTCTCATGTAAATTCTAAAGTAAGATACAATACTAATACTGCATTGTTTTCTGAAGAACTTAGTCTTGATGGAGAGATATTAGCTACTAAAGATTATGGTGATATTCAGTATATGGCTGAACAAACTGGTATTCTTGCACAATCATTAAATGTTCTTGCTCATTATGCAGAACAATATAAAGGTGTACCACTTCCATATAAGGATCTACTTACTCAAATAGATAATGAAATTAGAAGTAGTGATAAATATCATATGCTTACTAAGAATGATATTAATGCTATTAATGAAGCACTTAAAACTAATAAGGCTATTCTTGAGCCAATGCTTGAACACGTAAAACAATTAGTATCAGAATTAGATATAGATTTAAATAATCAATCTGTAAATGATTTTGGTGATAAAAGTGTTAAAGAAAGAGAAGGTATAGCTGCAAAAGTAAGACAGTTAGGACACTTGCTACTATCCTTTGAATTTATTGGTGGTATTAATACTATTGATAGTTCTAGGGGAGATGAAACATTGATTAAACTTGCTAATCAAACTATTACAGATCTTAAAGCTATGTATGAAGATTCTGAGAAAATATTTACTGATGCTTCACAATATGCTGGTAAATATCTTCATGCTGTATTTATGCATCATACTACTAACCCTAATTATATTAGTGAGTTTTCAAAAATGATTGCTAAGGCTAGAGAATCAGGTGAATTAATACTTAGTAAAGAAGAAGGAACTATGACTGATCAACAATTATATGATCAGTATGTTAATCTTCTTACTAAGAATGAAGCAATGAGTTGGAGTATTTTAAATATGGATAGTATTTTTAATACAGGTATTCCATTTGTTGATGCAGTACTTAAAGAATACATTAGTGCTAGAGGCAATATGAATCAAGGAGTTAATGATTATATGGATAGATTTGAAATACTCCTTAAAAAGTATTTTGGTGAAAGTATTAATGTAAGTATGCTTAAAAGTAATAGTGCTTTTGTAAATAGTTTTATTTCTGATTTTATTAACAATAGTAAAACTGCACTTAGGGGTGAATATGATTGGACTAGATTCTATCAAGTTAAAGCTGAAATGTGGGCTGAAGTTAGTAAGAGTAAAGATAGAATTCAATATATTGATGATCAATTACTCTTAAATAGAGAACAATATGAAGAAGGTAAAATAACTAAAGAAGAATATGAATTAAAAAGAGATGATCTAGTAAAAAGTTATAAAGCAGTTAAATCACAACATGAAAGTCTTTACCAACAATGGGCAGAAGATAATCTAATATTAGATCCAGAAGTTACTAAACTTACACAAGAAGAAATAGATGATTTAAATCATTATAAATCAGTTCTTACTACTCAGGAGTTTGAAAGATATTTAGTTCGTAAGCGTATTGAACTACACAGAGATACAGAAGAATACATTAAAATTGTACCTAAAGCTCAATATAAAGATCAATCTTATGCAGCTCTAAAAGATGAACAAAAGAAGTTTCTTGAAGAATATAAAAAACTTATTCAAGATATTCTTATGGAAACTATACCTGAAGTTGCAGTAGGTGATGAATTTTATCCAGTATTAATCAAAGAGAAATTAACTGATGCAATTAAAGGTTCTGTAGGAGTTAGAAAACTTAATACCAGACAAATAGTAAAAGGTTTAGGTAATGAACTTAAATATGAACTTGATCTTCCAATGGTTAATTTCCAAAAACCTGAATTTAATATTAGGTACGATATTAAGAAGGCTACTGAAACTCAAGAAGAATATGAACAGAGAATACTTAAAGATATAAATGATAAATTTGGTGGTCGTTATAACTTTACCTCTATAGCTGATATAGATGCTTATAATAATGAAGCAAATCAAAGAAATAAAGAGTATGCTGAAGCACATAGAGAGTTTAATCCTATGGCAGTTACTACTGAATTTATTAAAAGAGCTAAACATTATCATCACATTAAAGGTTTTGAGAATACTTTAATGTTAATGCTTGAACAAATTAGTAGTGATAATTATAAAGAAGATGTTACTAGTGGTAGTGGTAGAAGATATGTAGATAAAATCTTAACTAGTATTACTGGTCAGAAACAACATCAGAAACTTACAGGTAAACATACAACTGCATATCAACGTATGATTAGTTGGTTACCTGCATATTATGGTGTTAGTAATGTTAATAGTAAGTTTGATCAAGGATTAAGTGTTGCAAGAGGTTTTACTTCTTTAGTATATATGGGTGGTAATATTCTAGGCGGTGTAAAGAACGTTATGAAAGGTTATCATGATATGCTTATGGAGAGTCTTGCAGGACAATATGTAAGTAGACAAGACCTTAATTGGGCTACTGGTGCGTATACTACTAGAATGGTTAAAATACTTGCAAATCTTGGTAAAGAATATACTGATGATTTAGTTGTAGCACTTATGAAAGCTCAACCTGATCTTCTTGAACTTAGAGATTCATCAGAACATTTAGTAAATCTTAAAAGTGATCCACATAAGATTTATGCAGCACTTAATAATGCTGTATATTTTAACATGAATAGTACAGAACATTTTATGCAGTATTCTATGTATTTGGGTATGCTTAAATCACATAGAGTTGTAGGTGGTAGGGCTGTAAGTTATACTGAGTTTGTTGGTGATGTTAGAGAAGCATTACTTAAACAAGTTCTTAATGATGAACAACTAAGTAATTTTGAAACATTCAAACAAAAAGTTAATGCTACTAAATCAAGACATAGTGATTTCTATGATTATGTTAGAATGTTTGCTGAACGTAGAGAAAACATGACTAATGAACAGCGTAAACAATATGCTGAACTTATTAAGAAAGAAGAAAAAGAACTTAAAGGTAAATTTGATAAGTATGAAAGAGTATTTGATCAATTTGAACTAATGAGTCCTGATGGTACAAGAGGTAAAGATGGGCAAGTAGAAGGTAGGGCCGTACTTAAAGAAGGTAGTTCATTAACTCAAGAAGCTTTTGATCAATTAGCTAATAAAGTTCAAAAGGTAAACCATAGTATGCATGGTGTCTATAATAGAATTGATAAGATGGCTCTTAGAAATAAAACTATTATGGATCTTGCTCTTCAATTTAGAAGTTGGGTTAAGCCTAACTGGGATAGATATATGAGTAAGAGAGGTACTGGTTTAGGCTTTAGCAGTAAGAACTTAGGTAGAAGTGTATATAGTGAAGGCTTAGGTACTTATCAAAAAGGTATTTATATTTCTATGTGGGATTTCTTAGTTACTCCTATTAGAGCTAATAAGATATATGGTAAAAATGATAGAAATACATTAGAAGCATTTAGAGCTATATTATCTGATTATGCACACTTCTTTGCTAATGCTGCTGTATTCTATCGTCAATTACCAATTCATGAAAGGGCTAATATTAAGAAAGCTGCTGTAAACTTTAGTGCTATTATAGGTACTAGTTTAGGTCTTGTAGTACTAGGGGCATTAGCTAAAGGTGATGATGATGATAAGAGAAAGAATATTGAGAATAAAGCTCTTGCTCTTAGTATTTATCAACTTAATATGTTACATAGTGAATTAACTCAATTTATTCCTGGTGCTGGATGGCATGGTTTTTATGTTAGAAGTAAACAATATCCTTTAGCTGCTGAGAAAACCTTTATTGATCTTTGGAAACTTAGTACAGGTATAATTAAGTATCCATTTCAAGATGATGAAGCAAGATATTACCAAACTGGAGCTTATAAAGATAGACTAAGAATAGAAGTACTTGCTAATAAGAGTATGCCTATTTATAGACAAGTTCATAAGTGGCAACAGTTAGGAATGTACACTGGTTGGTATAAGATGTATAATCCATTCGGTTTCATGTTTGGTAACTAGTGATTGTTGTAGTAGTAGTGGAAGGGGTGTTAGTA
>CAZYHL010000007.1:0-22167 GCA_964646795.1 uncultured Syntrophomonadaceae bacterium | reverse complement strand
GTGGAGCCCATGAAAATCTTATAGTTTACGATGCCTTCAGCGGCCAGGTTCTCCAGTTCACCGAGGTTATCCGCTACTACGACGCCGATTAAACCGTAGTCAACAACAGCCTTAATGCTTATTTCGCTGATTTTTAGCTTTAACGACTCTACCGTGGAAGTGATGGGCTTGACATTGGGCATATCAAATACAGTGGTAATGCCGCCACAAGCCGCCGCCGTGCTGCCTGTGAAGAAATCCTCTTTGTAGGTCAGGCCGGGCTCGCGAAAGTGCACGTGAATATCTATGAGTCCCGGCAGTATATATTTACCGGCAGCATCTATAACTTCCAGCGCTTCTATGCCGGTGTCGTCTCCGTAAACAAAACTTGCTATCTTGCCGTCCTTGACGAGCACACCCGCTTCTGTGGTGTTCCGAGGCGAGACTATCTTGCCGTTCTTGATATAAAGATCGTATTTCATATTTTCCCTCCTAGATATTTATGCTGCATTTGTTAATACTGGTTGTCTCTTCTTGGGAAGAGACAACCGGAGTTTTGAGTTTTTTTACATTCCCTTATCGTTGTAAAAGCGTTCCGCTCCCGGATGGAAGGGTATGGGGCTGTCAGGACGCTTATCAGTAGGTATAAACTTGTTGGAAGGGTGGGCATCTTGGAGAAAAGACATATTATCATACAGAGTCTCAAGAACATTATAAACCAGGTCTTCGTCCATATCTAGTGGTGCAAAAAGGTAATTGCCCACAGCTATTACTTGCGTATCTTCTGCGGGAGATTCTCCGTAGGTCCCGGCTTCAATTACGAACTTGGAGAAATAGGGATGTTCAGCGGTAATTTCAGTAACCTTGTCATCGCCGAAGGCAAGAATCTTGAAATCGGGCCTTCTGGCCGACAACTCCATGACTGCAGCTACCGGCGGCGCTCCGTGGGAAATGGCCGCATCAACACTCTTGTCTACCAGAAGAGACATACCTTCGGATTGGGAAACGTAGCTGGGGGTAATATCTTCAAAGGTAAAGCCGTAGAACTGGATATATTGTTCAAAGGCGGTTGCCAGGCTGCCTCCCGCGGGGCCGACAGCGATGCGCTTACCCTTCAAGTCTTCGATAGTTTTAATATCATCATCAATAGTAACCAGGTGAACCACGCTGGGCCCGAATTCCAATACTGCGCCGATAGCGTATTTTTCTTCAAAGGGAGCCATTCCTTCATAGGCATAATACAGCAGGTCAGAGTTAGTGAACCCCAGTTCCAGTTCTCCTGTACCGACAAGGCGCGGGTTTTCGGCGGCTCCGCCTGTTACTTCGGCGGTGCTGTATACACCTTCAAGATGACGGGATAACACTTCCGCCATTGCCCCTCCTACAGGGTAGTACGCTCCGCCCGTACCTGCCGTGCCGATACGCAAAAAAATATCTTCACCTTCGTTGTTGCCGTTGTCTCCATTTGGTTCTTCGTTTTCTTTTGAGCACCCCGAAACAAAAACAACACTGAGAGCTAAAACGATAACCAGCAGTAATACGCTTAGCTTGGAGTATTTTTTTAAAGCAGTATGATTAAACAATTTTCAATCCCCCTTATTTAGAAATAATAATTGAGTTACCAGTAACATTTTAATTTCCGGCAGTTTCGATGCAGGCGATACTATGGTTTGAAAAGAGCTTCTTGTTTAAAGAATGCTAAAACTTGGTGTTCACCTCCTCAGAAAAAAATATTACCCCGGCATTTTCCATTGCCAGGCTGATTATTCCGGTGCGAAGAGTAGTAATTTCCCCTAAATCCCCAAAAACAGCCTGTTAATAATACATGCAAAATACGTGCCAATATTCCGAATAATTCTACAAAGGTTTTCCCTATCCTGCATCGGCTTAAGAAAAAGGGTTTTAAATTTTTTCGGAGAAATATCTAAAATAAAACATTATGTTTCAATATTAAAAAGCTAGAAGGAGGAGACACCTTTGAAGCCAAGGATTGGTTTCCTTTCAGCTTCGTCCTTGACCGTAGAGAAAACTCTATCGATTGCCTCCGAATTAAAATTGGACCTGGTGGCAAAGTTTATTAATTTTGAAAACAGTCATCTGGAAGCTTTAAAAATGATTCAATCTGAAAATGCGGAAGTCATAATCGCCAGGGGCCGTACTGCCGCCAGGTTAAAAAGACACAATAACATTCCTTTGCTGGAGCTAAATATCTCCGCCATGGATATGTTAACTGCCCTGGAGAAACTGGATTTAAAAAAGAACAAAATTGCTATCGTAAAAAACAAATTGGGCAATTATAGTTTTGATAATTTTATTGAATGCCTGGAACGTATTTTTAACACCAGTATTAAGGTAATAGATTATGATAACACCGAAAACCTGATTTCCACCCTCAAAAAGGAAAACAGCAAAGGTATTCATACGATTGTGGGCGGAGGGTACGAGGTTTTTATCGCGAAGCAAAACGGCCTGGAGGGGTTGGAGGTGCTCCCGAGCAGGGAGACACTTATTGAAATTCTGCTTTACGCCCAGCAAGTTATATCCATCAAACGGCAAAAAGAAGAAGAATTAAATTGGTACAGGGCGCTGTTTGAATCCATAAGCGAGGGTGTTGTCACTATTAACGGCAGCAACGTTATTACGGATTTGAACCATAAGGCGGCAGATATTCTTAATATCGCTAAGGAAAGAGCCAAGGGTTCCGGTATAAGCACCTTTATCCTTAACTTCGGGGAACTGGAGAAAAAGGGCAGCATGGTGACGGAAGTTTTGGATATTAACGCCAACAAGTATGCCGTAACGTACAGGCCCTTGGAAGTCCGGCAGGAGCATGTGGGCGCCATCATAACCATGGAAAAGACCGTCGATATCCAAAAGCTGGAGCAAAAAATACGTAAGAAGATTTCCCAAAAAGGCCTTGTTGCGAAGGCAAACTTAGATGATATCGTAGGCAATTCCGCTAATATTTTGAAAACGAAAGGAAAGGCCCGCAAATATGCAGTGACCGAGTTTAATATCTTGATTACCGGTGAAACAGGCGTGGGGAAGGAGCTTTTTGCCCAGGCAATCCATAATCTCAGTCATAGAGCCCAGGGTCCCTTCGTTGCCGTAAATTGCGCCGCTTTACCGGGTAATTTATTGGAAAGCGAGCTTTTCGGGTATGAAGAGGGGGCCTTTACGGGTGCTAAAAAAGGCGGCAAAATCGGTTTATTTGAACTTGCCCACGGCGGCTCCATTTTTCTTGACGAAATAAGTTCCATGAGCGCTAACCTGCAAGTACAGCTGCTCAGGGTAATCCAGGAAAAAGAAATTATGCGCATCGGCGGGAACAGTATAATACCTGTAAATGTCAGGATTATTGCAGCCACCAACGAACCGCTGGCGGAGATGGTGGAAGCGGAATCCTTCCGGGACGACTTGTTTTATCGTTTGAATGAATTGAATTTGTTTATTCCTCCCTTGAGAGCAAGGCTGGAAGACATTCCCACCCTGGTGAAATATTTCCTTGACCAGTATGCGGAAGAGAGCCTGCCTGACACGAGATCTATGGAAAGCTATTTTGCAGCCGTTATGGGCATGATTAACAATAACCTTAAGAGATACAATTGGCCCGGGAACATCAGGCAATTCCAGAATTTTATCAAGCGCTGCCTGGTATTAATGGAAGAATTAACGGCAGGATTAATTCCCCAGGAGGAATTAATCGAAGAGTTTATTAATAAGAAAGAATTCCGCGGAAAAAGCCTTGAAGCCGGCCAGGGGAAAATCAGCGTTAATATCGGGACTTTAACGGAAATGGAAAATGAGCTCGTAGAAAAAATATTGAGAAGCAATAATTACAACAAAAATCAATTGGCCAAAATCCTGGGCGTTAGCCGGAGCACCCTTTGGCGTAAATTAAATGCCCTTGAGAAGGGCAACTAAGCTGTTATTCCCTCCTTCTTTTTTTTAAGGGCGAAATATTGTTTGGCAAAAATCAGGGCCGCCAAGCCCAGGCCGGCAATATCCGTTATCAGGCTGGGATAAACAAGAAGCAGGCCGCATGCTATAAGTATTATTCTTAAAAGCTTGCCGAGAGGCATCAAAAACCACCCCTGTATCCCTCCTGCCAAAGCCGTGATACCGGTTATAGCCGTCAAGGTTATAAGGATAATCTGTGGCACTGTTCCTATTAACAGCATTGCCGGGTCATAGACAAAGAGATAGGGTATAATAAAGCCGGCAAGCCCAATCTTAAAGGCTATCCAACCTATGAGGGAAGAACTGACACCGGCAATGCCCGCAGCGGCATAGGCGGCTACGGCAACAGGCGGTGTGATTGCGGATATGCCCGCAAAGTAGACAGCAAAAAGGTGAGCAGCCATGGGGGTTACTCCCAACCTGATCAAGGAAGGAACCGCCAAGGTAGCCGTAAGGATGTATGCTGCGGGCAGGGGCATACCCATCCCGAGAATGAGACAGATAACCATGGTCAAAAATATTGACGGCAGCAGCATTTGATCCACCATGCCCAGGATTATGCTGGTTGCTTTCCCCGTGAGGGCGGAAAGGGATATCCCGCTGATAACGATACCGGCTGCGGCACAGGCAACAGCTACGGAAGCCGCCGTGTAAGAGGATTTTTCCAGGGTTTTTATTATTTGCTTAGGGTATAGCCTCGTTTCTTTTCTCACCCAACTGGCTGCTATCGTTGCCAGCATAGCGTAAAAAGCTGCTAAAATCGGCGCCATCCCCCGGGCGAGCAATATTACTACAATTACTATCGGCGTCAAGAATTGCCAGCCTTTTTTAAAAACTATAATTATATTAGGTATTTTTTCCTTTGGCAGCCCTTTCAACCCTTGTTTTGCCGCTTCAAAGTCAACGAACAGAAACACACAGAGAAAATATAACAGCGCCGGGATAGCGGCTGCCTTAATAATTTCTAGGTAAGATATGCCTGTTACTTCTACCATCATGAAAGCGGCGGTGCCCATGATTGGGGGCATGAGAGCGCCTCCCGTGGAAGCCACTGCTTCTACCGCCCCGGCAAATTCCGGCCTGTAGCCCATTTTCTTCATCATCGGAATGGTTATAGTCCCGGTAGTGACCGTATTGGCTACGGGGCTGCCGTTAATGCTGCCGAATAGGGCACTGGTAACGATGGCTACTTTTGCGGCTCCGCCCCGGGCTTTCCCGGCAACAGCATTACCCAAGTCAATGAAGAAGTCGCCTCCCCCGGAAGATTCAAGAAAACAGCCAAAGAGCACAAACAGAAAAACAAAAGTGGAAGAAACCCCGATAGGGATACCGAAAAGACCCTCGGTGGTAAAAAAGAGGTGGTCTACTATTTTGGGAACGGTGAACCCGGCATGATTCCAAACCCCGGGGAAATAGGCTCCAAAGTAGGTATACCCCAGCATAGCACAAACTACTATAACAAGAGGTAAGCCCAGCCAGCGCCTGGTTCCTTCCAAAACCAGAAGGATCAGTGCTACCCCGAAGATAAGATCCAAGGGAAGAATCTTGCTGGCAAAAGGCCACCTGTTTACAATCCGATCTATTTCCAGCCAGTAATAAAAACCCGATGAAAAACATAATAAAGCCAGGAGCAAATTGATAATTTTAGTATAGATAGTTTTGGACTTTTCAATTTGCTGCAAAAACAGAAGGGAAAGCAGCCAAGTAAGGTGGAAAACCCGATGTAATATGGGAATTTTTATTCCTGCCACGGTGATATATATATGGTATGAAGCAATAATAATGGCAAAATAAGCAATTATTCTATTTAGAGTTTTTTGCATGACCAACACCTCCCGGGTTCATAAAAACCGGGCCCGGGCTGTGGACCGGGCCCGGAAGACAGATTGAAGACCAAATTACTGGATAACTCCTATTTCCTTATAGTATTTTTCTGCACCTGGATGCAGCGGCAGACCGTTGATTGTGGACATATACTCGCCGTCAAAACCGGTGAAGGCGTGATGAGCGCTGACCAGATATTCTTTATTTTCGTTTTGGGCTTTAACGATTGTATAAACCACGTCTTCCGGCAGGTCTTTATGAGCGACCAAAAGGGCGGGGGTAATGAAAGTATTAATATCTTCGTCAATGAAATCATAGGCGGAGGCCGGTATCACTGTTGGAATCACGCCGTACTTTTCCACAATTTTAGCCAGAACGTCGTCAGCAACGGAAAAGATTACTATGTCGTGAGTACCGGAAAACTCCACGATTTGAGAAACGGGCGTGGGGCCTACGGTGCTGAATGCCTCGGCCTGGCCGCTTCTAATCAGGTCGATACCGTCGTTTGTAGACATGAAGTTAACTTCGCCGCCCCAGGCCGTGATGTCATCATAGTCAAAGCCGTACTCATTCATTACCGCCCTGCCGACAAAGTCCATGACGGAACCGCGTTGGTTCATGGTCACCTTTAAGGGATATTTTTTATCCAGCATGTCTTGGTAACCGCTGATTCCGGCGCTTTTCACCACGACAAAATAATAGTCGGCGGAATAAACAAGAGAAATAGCTCTCAAATCATCCAAGGCGCTGTCAAAAGGAGCATCGCCGGCATAGGCTGCGGCTGCCGTCGGCAAGTAGGCTAGAGCAAAGTCGCCGTCCTTTTCATCCATTCTAACAAGGTTTGCCGCATCTCCTCCCGGAACTACGTTTACCACTGACCCGGGCGATTCTCTCCGGATTGTTTCGGCGATGGCTTCAGCCATGGAATACCAAATGCCGCCGGTAGCACCGCCTACGAGGGTTAAATTAAGGGGCTCCGCTTCGTCTCCATTGCCGTTATCATCCTCATTGCCGCCTTCAGGTTTGCTGCAGCCGGCTGCCGCACTCACAATCAACAAACCAACAAGCAAAATAATCAAAAGTTTCTTTGAAAAAAGTTTGGACATCTATATTCCTCCTTTTTTTTAAAAAACACTGCTTGAAGCGTTTGTTTTTCCTTTTTCACCTCCTTGATAAAATTAAACACCGGGAGAGTTGTTGTCGTCCCTAAGGAAGTAAAATCAAGAAAACTATGATTATACGCAACAATACTATGTACTGGCAAGGTATATAGATAATTATGTAAAAATATATGCAAGAATAGTACCAATATTTAAAAATGAATGACTATTGGCTGAAATTTAAAAATTTGAACGAAGAGAGAATAATCATGCCACCGGGGGAAAACAGTAAAAACAGCATTACCGTTTTATCATTTAGCTTGCAAGAGAACGTATCGTTTTCAAGTCGCTTCAAGTATGTTCAAAAAATGAAAGATTGTGTTATAATAACTAACAATCCAATTTATATGGATACTTTAATTATAAACGGGGAGGACAAGAGAGTAAATGGATAATTACAGGGCTTTAGTAAAAGAAAACTTGGAAATAGCGCCTGAGCATTACAGGATGACGCTGGTGCCGGAACAAATGCCTGCCAGGATAGAGCCGGGCCGGTTTCTCTATATAACTGTCACCGGGGAGTATGACCCTTTGCTGAGAAGACCTTTCAGCCTTTTTGACGTGTCCCCCGGGGAGCGGCAGCTGAAAATTGTCTACAAATTGGTTGGAAGAGGGACGGAACTGTTAAAGGGCTTGGCGGCCGGCAGCCGGGTGGATATTATGGGCCCGCTCGGCACAGGCTTCGATATTTTTAACGAGGGTAAAGACCTTCTGGTTGCCGGGGGCATCGGGATGGCTCCTTTGTTTTACCTCGCCAGAAAGCTCAGGGAAAGAAATAAGGCGGTGACCTTCCTTTTGGGTGCGAGAACAAAAGCAGGCCTTTTGTTTGTTGATGAACTTGAGGAACTGGGCGTAAATACCATCCTGGCGACGGATGACGGCAGCCGGGGCTTTAAGGGAACGGTTGGCGATTTGCTTGCGGCATACCTGCAAAATAATTCCCGGCCTGACCGCTTATACTGCTGCGGCCCCGCCCCTGTTTATAAAGACGTCTTGGGAAAAGCCAAATCATTACGCCTCCCCGTACAAATATCATATGAAGAACGGATGGCTTGCGGCGTGGGAGCCTGCATGGGCTGCGTCTGCAAGCCGGAATCAAAGGAAGGTTATATCAGGGTTTGCCTGGACGGCCCGGTAATAAACCATACTTTTTAAGCCAATGTTTATTTTTAAAACAATAGTATAATTATTAAACAAAAAAGGCCTTTGAACCGGTATTTGAACCGGCGTTTTTAAGGAGTCGGTTTTTGAGGATACCGGTATTTTAGCTGTCGCCAACAATTGGTACGGTACTTGCATGTTAGTAGATGAGTTGAAAGCCACGCTATAACTTTTTGGGTTTCTAAGTAACCTGTACGTTTTCCCTTTAATTACTTCCTTCCGGCAGTTTTTTAGAGGGTTGCTTGAAACCGCATGGAAATATAATTGAGAGGAGAATGAAATTGGTACAAACAATAGTATTCGCAACAGGCAGCAGTTACAGGCAGGGGGTTGCCCATGGTTTGACAGCCGGCCATCTGGCGGCGGAAAACTTGAAAAGATTTTGGGCAGGCTTGTCTTACAACGGTTATCAAAAAAAGGATATTATCAGGCAGGCCCTTAGAAGCGAGGATATTTTAAAAGACCGCACCCGGGAAGAGATTAGCGGGATAGCCGCCGGGGCTAATTTAGCTTACGAAGAGTTGCTTGCCTTTAATCTCTATCACGGTTTGGTTTTGCCGGAAGAATGCACCGTTATGATGGCCGTGGGCGCTGCCAGCGCTTCCGGTTCTACCGTATTCGCCAAAAACAGTGACAAGATCGGAGATGAAAGTCTGGTTGGCGATAAATTTTATCGGAACAAAGAGATTAACGTGATTTTGTTCTGTGAGGCGGAAGACGGCGGCAGGATCGTCGGAGTTTCCGCCGCCGGTTCGACAGGCTTGAAGATGGGTTTAAACGATAAGGGTGTAGCTGCCGGCACAAATATTTCCCGGACCGTTGAACTGGCTCAAAGAAAAGTTGACCTTACGCAAATGCGGGCGGTTGACAGGGCCCAGTTAATCAGGGACGGGCTTGAATACGGCACTGCGCTGGACGCTGTTTCCCTGGTGACCAAAAAGGTAGCGGCAAATCCCATGGCTACGCCGGGAAACGTAGAGTTTGCCGAAGCCCGGCTTGCTTATATCATGGAAGGTTCTTACGACCGGGTAGCCCTAAAAAAAGTTGTGGACGACATTGATTCCCGTTCCAACTGTTTTGTAATTTTGAAGGAATTAAACAAGCCGGATGACCTTTCCAGCCTTTGCCGTTATGTAAGGACCCAGGAGATGCTTAAAGCGATCAAGGGTAAAGCCACCGCAGCGGATATGAAGCGGATTTCCGCCGATCACAGCAACGGACCCGGTCCGAATTCAATCTGCAGGCACGGCGAAGATTTCCGGGAAGAGACCACCTTGGCTGCCGCCGTTATGGAAATCAATCCTGACGTACCGGCAAAGTCGAGGATTCATATTTGCATAGGAAAACCCTGCCATTCCTGGAGTGACCCCGAGGCAAACGTTACTTTTGAAATGGATTGCGGCCCCAATGATATACCGCAGGGTTTCATTAACGGGGAAGTATTTAAAAAGTATTATACGGAGGAAGCCAAACTGTAAGCATTATTCCCATATCGGAGAGGGAGTGATATTTATGCAGGAAAAAATACGAGCGGTATACATGCGAGGAGGCAGCAGCAAGGGGCTTTTTTTCCGGCAGGAAGATTTGCCTGCGGATCCCGTGAAACGGGATAAATTTATCCTTGCAGCTTACGGGAGCCCTGACCCCAACGGCCGGCAGACCGACGGCATGGGCGGAGCGACTTCCACTACCAGCAAAGTTGCCATTATCGGGCCGCCTTCTGTTCCCGGCGCCGATGTGGATTATACCTTTGGTCAGGTTTCCATAGACCGGCCTATCGTTGATTACAAAGGAAACTGCGGCAATATATCGTCAGCTGTCGGCCCTTATGCCGTAGATGAAGGCCTTGTGACTATTACTGAACCCGTTACAACCGTGAGAATATATCAGGTGAATACAAAAAAGATAATCTTGTCGGATGTCCCTGTTGAGCAGGGAAAATACCGGGCTCAAGGAGATTATGTTGTCGACGGGGTTCCCGGAACGGGAGGCAAGATTACCCTTAGGTTTCTTAATCCCGGCGGAGCTGTTACAGGGAAACTGCTGCCAACGGGGAAGGTGAAGGAAAAGCTGAGCTTGCCCGGAGGCAGGGAAATAGAAGTTTCCATTGTTGATGCAACTAATCCCGTTGTTTTTTTTAGAGCCGCAGCCCTTGGTCTTGAGGGCCGGGAAATTGACGGAATCGACGAAAACCACGAGTTGCTTGCGGCCATTGAAATGATAAGAGCTGCTGCGGCTGTCCGCATCGGTCTGGCCGAAACGCCGGAAGAAGCTTCGGCGCGATCCCAGGCGGTACCCAAGGTCGCCTTTGTTTCTCCCCCCGCTGCTTATACTACAGTAAGCGGGAGAGAGCTTAAAAAAGAGGAAATGGATCTTTGTGCCAGAATAATGTCCATGGGCAAACTGCACCGGGCATATGCTCTTTCCGGCGGAGTCTGCACTGCGGGGGCTGCCTGTATTGAAGGGACGGTGGTCTATGAAGCCGTTCCGGGCAGCGGCAGGGAGGAA
Organism: uncultured Syntrophomonadaceae bacterium; assembly: GCA_964646795.1. Taxonomy (GTDB): domain Bacteria; phylum Bacillota; class Dethiobacteria; order PWVN01; family PWVN01; genus CAZYHL01. Next base: position 11,575 of record CAZYHL010000007.1, on the reverse strand, counting down.
ATAAGAATAGGCCATCCCGGCGGTGTCATGGAAATAGAAACGGTTATGGATAAGCAGGAAGGAAACTATGTTTTTCGCGAGGCAAGAAGCGGCAGAACAGCCCGGCGGCTCATGGAAGGATATGTGTTTGTGCCCCGCCGGAGTCTGGAAGGGTAGAGGATTAACATTGCTAAGAAAAAAAATTAATTACCCCCGCCTGCTGCGCACTATCTTGCGGGAAAAGGATACCATCTTAGTCCCCGGAGCCTATGACGCCATAGGGGCTAAAATTTTTTCCCAGGCAGGGTTTGAAGTGATATACATGTCCGGTTCCGCCGTTTCTTTTTCACTTTTGGGTTTACCGGATGTAGGTTTGGTAACCCTAACGGAAATGGCCGGACGGGCCAAGGCTATGGTCGCTGCCGCCGGCAGGCCTTTAATATGTGATGCCGATACCGGTTACGGGAACGTGCTTAATGTTATCAGAACTGTGCAGGAATATGAGGAGGCCGGCGTTGCCGGAATCCATCTGGAAGACCAGGTTTCCCCCAAAAGATGCGGCCATTTCAGCGGGAAAGAGGTAATTCCGGCTGACAAAATGGCGGCAAAAATCAGGGCTGCCTGTTATGCAAGACAGAACAAAGATTTTTTACTTATAGCCCGAACAGATGCCTTAAGTGTCGAGGGGCTGGCCGGTGCCTTGGAAAGGTCTTTGCGGTATGCTGAAGCAGGGGCGGATATGATATTTTGTGAGGCGCCCAGGAGCGGAGACGAGTTGGAAAAAATAGCTAGGACCCTTGAAGGGATCCCCTTGCTGGTCAACATGGTCGAAGGAGGAAGCACACCACAGTTCAGTTTTCAGGAACTCCGGAAAATGGGGTTTAAGATCGTCCTTTACCCCACGTCCTCCGTGCGGGTTGCGGCTAAAAGCTTCAAGGCATTGGCGGAGCACCTTCTCCGCCACGGCGACACAGCAGGATTGCAAGAACACATGGTTGGGTTCGAAGAAAGAAATGAAATAACGGGATATGCTTTTATCAAGGAATTAGAAAAAAAATTTGGCAAAGACCAAGCATAACAGACGCCGGTAGAAATAACTATGCGGTAAGTAGGGGGGGTAGGGGTGATTTCTTTAGCAACAGGGAGATGCCAATCAGCTTCGCATTGCGTTGGCAAATCTGTTGCTAAGCCCGATGCTTTTAATAAAGCAAAGGGCTTGGCCAAATATGTGGGAGATATCTCCCGGGAAGGGCTGCTGGTGGGGAAATTTTTACGCAGCCCCCTGTCTCATGCCCGTATCCTAAGCATTGATACGTCCAAGGCTTGGGAATATCCGGGTGTCGAGTCGGTATTTACTGCTAAAGATATACCGGGCAAAAACTGCTTTGGTTATTCCAGCTGGAAGGATCAACCTTTCCTGGCCGACGAAAAAGTTATGTTTTGCGGCGAAGCGGTGGCTTTGGTCGCCGCCAAAGACGAAAAAACCGCCGCCGCTGCTGTGAAGCTTATCGAAGTGCGATATGAACCTTTAAGGATAATAGCTGATCCGGAAGAAGCATTGACGGAAGGTGCGCCGCTCCTGCACCGGCAAAGCAATCTCTGCTCTTTTGCCAGAGTTTGCCGGGGTGACGCCGAAGCGGCGATAAAGAAAGCTGCGGTTGTGGTAACCAGGACATATAGGACTCAATTTGTTGATCATGCCTATATTGAGCCCAATGGGTCTTTCGCGGAATGGTGCGGAAACCAGCTTCAGGTATGGACTACTACCAAGAGTGCTTTTAAAGACAGGAACGACGTTGCCGAACTATTAGGCATGGATCCGGAAAAAGTAAGGGTGATAGCTGCTGTCGTCGGAGGTAGTTTCGGCGGCAAGTCGGATTTCCCCGTAATCTGTGGGGCCGCTTTAATTACCTATCATACCGGTAAGCCTGCCCGTATTGTATATACCCGGGAAGAAGACCTCCAGGTCACATCAAAGCGCCATCCTTATACCATCGTCTATACCCACGCCGCATCCGAAGAAGGCAAGCTGCTTGCCGTTAAAATGGATCTCCTGGCGGATGCGGGCGCCTATTCTTCTTATACTCCCACCGTAGTAACCAGGGCGGTAGTCCACGGTACCGGGCCCTATGAAGTGGAGGACATTCTTCTCGAAGGGCGTTCCGTCTTTACCAATAACCCGTCCGGAGGGGCCATGCGGGGTTACGGCATCCCGCAAATTTGTTTTGCTTATGAAAGCCAGATGGACTTGCTGGCGCAAGAGCTGGGTATGGATCCCCTGGAACTGAGGTTAAAAAATGCTATGAAGACCGGGTCGACCATGCCTACAGGCCAAAAACTGAATTCCTGCAATTATATCAAAGCCCTTACGAGAGCAAAAGAGTTCATGGCGGAAAATCCTTTAAAGCCGCCGCCTAAGAGCTACATTAAAAGAGGTTGGGGCCTTGCCGGTTTTTATTACGGGAACGGCAGAACAGCCCAATTAAACCCGGGCACGGCTAGAGTTGTGCTTAACCGTGACGGCCTGGCTACGGCTTATATCGGTTCACCGGATGTAGGCCAAGGTTCCGATACTATTTTTGCCCAAATCGCCGCCGAGGTGCTGGGGCTTGATTTCGGCAGGGTTAAGGTTGTTTCTGCGGATACCAACCTGACCACCGATTCGGGTTCCACTTCGGGAACCCGGTTGACTTATGTTGTCGGCCGGGGAGTGGAAATGGCGGCTTTATCCCTAAGGGATATCATTATGGCAGTCCTGGCCAACATTTATGAAAAGCAAGCAGAAGATATCTGGTTTCAAGGGGATACACTTTTATGCCGTCTGGAAGACGGCACAGAAAGAGATTTAACAATAAGAAGGCTCATGGATGAGGCCAAAGCCCTCTCCCTTGAATTAGCGGCAGCGGCTTGCTTTAATCCTCCCACAACTGCTTTGGATCCTGAAACAGGCCAAGGTGATCCTTACGGGGCTTACACTTTTGGTGTGCAGTGTTTCCAGGTCGAGGTAAACACCTTTACGGGAAAGGTTACTCCTCTTTTAGCCGGTGCTTTTTATGATGTAGGCAGGGTGATTAACCCGCAGCTGTATACTGCCCAGCTGGAGGGCGGGATAGTCGGCGGCCTGGGGTATGTTTTATTGGAAAAAATCGAACTGAATAGGGGAAAGGTTAAAAATAATAATTTTGACGCCTATTTAATTCCCACGAGCCTGGATATTTGCCCCATGGTCTGCGAGAGCGTGGAATCCTTTGAACCGACAGGCCCGCTAGGCGCAAAGGGAGTAGGAGAACCGGCCATCATACCCACGGCTCCTGCCGTAACGGGAGCCATACGAAAGGCTTTGGATATAGAAGTGTATGAATTGCCCGTTGTGCCGGAGTTCATTATCAGGTCCTTATGTGACAAGGAAAGCAAGGGAGAACAGGCATGAAAGAAACGCAGGATGTCAAGTATCTGAAACCGGAAACGTTGGATGAAGCAGTCGATCTGCTGGAGCATTACCCTCAGGGTGAACTGCTGGCCGGCGGGACGGATTTACTGGTTGAATATAAAAAAGGCCGTTGTTTTCCGGAACAAATTGTTGACATAAGCTCAATACCTGAATTAAAGGGCATTACTTTGGAGAAAGACAATGTCCGTATTGGTTCTATGACCACCTTTACCGAGCTTGTTGCCTGTGAGCTGATCAAGGTTAAACTTAAAGCCTTGGCCGAAGCGGCAGCCTCTGTCGGTTCGCCCCAGATCAGAAACAAGGGGACAATAGGGGGAAACATCGTCAGCGCTTCGCCTGCAGCCGATACTGTTACTCCCCTGATAGCCCTTGGTGCCAATGTGACCCTGACAGGTCCGGGAGGTTCCAGGGAACTGGCTCTTTGCGATTTCTTGCTGGGAGCAGCGCGGGTCAATATCCACCCGGGTGAAATCCTCACCTCCGTCACATTCCGCCTGCCAACGGAGGACTTTATCAGCACTTTTGTCAAGCTGGGCCGTCGGAATGCCATGGCCATTTCCCGCGTTAACCTGGCTTTTTTTGTGCAAATGGATGGTTTAACTTTTAAGGATGCCCGTATTGCCGCCGGGGCTGTTTCTCCTAATCCCTGCCGGCTCAAGGCTGTTGAAGACTGCTTGCTAGGGCATACTGTTTCTAAAGATGTTTTAACAGAGGCGGTAAATATTTTGGCCGCATCGGTTTGCGACAGAATCGGGGACAGGCCCTCAGCCCCCTATAAAAAAGTTGCTGTGAAAGGTATTGCCTGGGAAGGTTTTGAGAAGCTTTTTCAGCAGTATTTTTAAAGTTACCGTGGCTAAAATTGGCGGTTAAATGATAAAATTAAATTAGTAGGATAATGGAAAAAAGAAAGGGGCCCTTGAATAAATGAGTGTGGATTTGTCTGTCGAACTGGCGGGGCTAAAGCTGAAGAATCCTGTCATGCCGGCTTCCGGAACCTTTGGCTTTGGAGAAGAATATGCGAATTACTTCGACCTTAATAAATTGGGCGCAATTGTCGTGAAGTCCGTAACCCTGGAGCCAACCCCCGGCAACCTTCCCCCAAGGATTGCGGAAACAGCCTCCGGTATGCTGAATTCCATCGGCTGGCAAAACCCGGGATTGGAAGTATTTTTAAGGGAAAAGTTGCCGTTTCTGCGCCGTTTTGAGCCGCCCGTAATAGTAAACCTGGCCGGCTGCACTGTTAACGAGTACGCCGAACTGGCCAGAAGGCTGGACGGTGTCCCCGGCATTCACGCCTTGGAAGCCAACATATCTTGCCCCAATGTCCATGAAGGGGGCATTGCTTTCGGCTCCGACCCCCAAATAGCGGCCGAAGTAACCAAGGAAATAAAAAAACATACCTCCCTCCCCGTAATCGTCAAGCTCAGCCCCAACGTTACCGACATAAGGGTGATTGCCGCCGCAGTGGAAGAGGCGGGAGCGGACATTATTTCGCTTGTTAATGCTTTCAGCGCTGTGGTTATAGATTTGGACAACAGGCGTCCCCTCCTGGGCAATATTGTGGGAGGCCTTACAGGCCCTGCCATTAAACCGGCTGCTATGTATCAGCTTTGGCAAGTGGCAAAAACCGTTAAAATCCCCATTATCGGCATGGGCGGCGTTTGCACGGCCAGAGATGCCCTGGAATTCATGTTGACCGGCGCTTCCGCGGTAGCCGTCGGGGCGGCGACTTTCCGGGATCCCCTGGCAATGCTTAAAATAATAGCAGGCATAGAGACTTATCTTGCCGAGCAAGGCATTGAGAGGTTAACGGATTTTATCGGAACCTTGAAAACCAATAAAACGGGATGAAGGACAATATGGAATTGAAACAGTTAAAAGAAAAACTGGCCTTAGCTTCTAGAATACTTTATAACGAGGGGCACGGTGACCTGCACCTGGGGCATATTTCCGCCCGCCTGCCGGGAGAAAAGATGGTGTTCATGAAACCCAGCGGTTTCGGTCTGGAGGAAATCGGCCCGGAGGATATAATTGCCTTGGATTTTGATGGGAACAAGGTTGAGGGCTTTCACCGGGTGCACGGCGAATGGCCTATTCATACGGAAATTTATCGAATGAGGCACGACGTAAATGCCGTCATTCATACTCATCCCCTCTATGCCACAGCTTTTTCTGCCTTAAAGAAGCCTTTTCCCTTAATCAGCCAGGATGCCGTGGTTTTTTATGAAGGGCTGCCTTTCTTTGATGAAACACCCGCGTTGATTACAAGTAAGGAGATGGGGGGAAGGCTGGCCCAAAAACTCGGCAGAGCCAGGGTTGTTTTAATGGTCAACCACGGGGTGACGGTAGTTGGTTCGGGTATTGAAGAAGCCGTTTGCCTGGCTGTACACCTGGAGAAAGCAATGAAGACGTATTTTATCGCTTGTTCATCCGGGGAAGAATTGCGGGAGATCAGCCCGGAAGCGGCAGCTAAAATGGGGGCTTCTTTTTTTAAGAGTTATAATAGATGGGAAGGGATTTTTGCCTACCTCGCCAGGAAATCAAGCTGACACTATGCTGCTTGCTGCCGGCAGACAATAAGCAAAAAATGCCTTGAACTAAAAAGCCTTACTAAGGCTTTTTTGCGTCATGTGCCAAAATAAAACAAAATGCCAAAATAGAACAAAAGTTCACTTAACTACATATTGCCGCACTACTTTTTAAATCTGTGAGGGCGGCTAAGGGAGCGCCATGCCTTTATTTCTAGAAAAATAATTCGAAAAACATAAATTTGGTATGAATATTGCTAATATATTAAGACGGGTATATAGCCAGGAAGAGATAATTAATTCCTGAATTTAGAATTCTACAACGCGGAGGTGCTGCAGGCATGAAAGAACAGTTAGAAATTAAAGTTAACGGTGAATTGTATGTCCTGGAGGTGAACCAGCATGTTACCCTGCTCAGCCTCTTGCGGGATATCCTGGGGCTTACGGGCACCAAAGAGGGCTGCGGCAGCGGTGATTGCGGCGCCTGTACCGTTTTGGTGGACGGCAAAGCCGTTAATTCTTGTCTGTTCCTGGCAGTAGATGCTCACGGTAAAGAGGTGACGACTGTTGAGGGCTTGGCTCAAGACGGACGGCTGCACCCGCTGCAGGAAGCTTTTATAGAAGAAGGTGCCGTCCAGTGCGGCTTTTGCACTCCCGGCATGCTCATGACTGCTACCGCCTTGTTAAAAGACAATCCCCAACCTACGGAGGAAGATATTCGCAGGGGGATTGCGGGGAACCTATGCCGGTGTACCGGTTATGTCCGCATTATCAAGGCCATTAAGGCGGCCGCGGAAAAAATGAAAAAGACAAATCCCTAAAAGGAGCGGATAAGTCATGTTCATACAATTTAATTATTTTAAGCCTGCCAGCGTGGCTGAAGCTGTCGAGCTGTCCGGGAAATTGGCCGGTGACTGCGGCTTCATGGCAGGAGGAACTGATGTTTTGGTTGAGCTCAGGTCAAGGAAAGCAACTCTCGGCAATATTATCTCTCTGAAAGAAATAAAAGGTTTAAGCTATATACACCTGAACGAAGCAGAACTGCTAATCGGAGCCATGACAACCCTCCGGGAATTGGAGACCAGCAGTATCATCAAAGAAAAATTTACCGTTCTTCACGATGCCGTTCAACAGATAGGTTCGGTGCAAATACGCAACGTGGGTACCTTAGGCGGCAATATTTGCAGCTCCCTGCCTTCGGCCGACAGCGCCGCTCCTTTACTGGTGCTTGAAGCCAGATTAAGAATAACAGGTCCGGCGGGAGATAAAGAAATAGCCTTAAAAGATTTTTTTACAGGCCCGGGGAAAAATGTGCTGCTGCCTTCAGAAGTAGTGAGGGAAATAGTTATTCCCGTGCCTTCCCGGAATGCCGCTGCCGCCTACATCAAGTTGGGACGGCGCAAGGCAATGGAAATACCCCTGTTGGGTGCTGCCGTCTATCTTGATTTTGAAGAGAACGATATCTGCAAGGAAGCCAGAGTTGCCTTGACGACTATGGCTCCTACCCCTATCAGAGCGCCTCAGGCCGAGGCGGCTTTAGTGGGAGGAAAGGTAGATGAGAGCAGCCTGAAACTTGCTGGAGAGCAAGCTAACCTGGATGCTTGTCCTCGTTCAAGCCGACGCTGCAGCGAAGAGTACCGTCGCAAGGTGCTGCCAGTATTGGTCAGGCGGGCCGGCTTGACTGCTTTAGAACGTTCAAAGGAGGCGGCACAATGGCGTTAAAGGTAGTAGGAAAAGGAGTAACCAGAATAGATGCGCTCAGCAAGGTGACAGGCCAGGCCGTATTTGGGGCGGACGTGTACCTGCCGGCAATGCTGTACGGGAAAGTGCTCCGGAGCCCCTTGTCCCATGCCTTGATTAAAAAAATTGATGTCTCCAAGGCCCGGGCTTTACCGGGTGTCAGGGCTGTAGTCACAGGAGATGAATTGCCTTATCTTGGCGGCGAAGCCATAAAAGATATGCCTTTCCTGGCCCGGGGAAAAGTTCGTTTTGCCGGGGAACCCGTAGCGGCGGTAGCTGCCGTTGATGAGGAAACAGCGGCACAAGCCGTTGAATTAATAGAAGTTGAATATGAAGAGATTCCCGGCGTTTTTGATCTTCTTGAAGCGGCAAAGGAAAAGGCGCCTCTGGTTCATGAACATAGCGCCTCCTATACCCATATCGCGGCAGCCAAAATTATACCGGGGACCAACATCTGCAACCTGATTGAATTCAGTAAAGGGGATATTAACAAGGGGTTTGAAGCGTCGGATTATATTTTTGAAGATACCTTTACGACCCACTATGTCCACCACGGCCAGATTGAACCTCATACTGCGGTGGCAAAAGTGGATGCCAACGGGAATATTACCCTTTGGACTCCAAATGACGGGCCTCACAGGCTGCGCAAAGACCTATCCGATGCCCTTGGTGTACCGGTTACACGCGTCCAGGTAATCTCTACCTACACAGGCGGGGGCTTCGGGGGTAAAGGCGGATTGAAAATGGAGCCGGTGGCGGTTGTTACCGCTATGAAAACAGGCGGAAAGCCGGTTAAGTTTGTTATGACCAGGGAAGAGGTTTTTACGGCTTCGCTTATCCGTCACAGTACTGTTATCCGCTTGAAAACAGGAGTTAAAACGGATGGAACCTTGGTAGCGAGAGATGTGGAAGTGTACTGGGATACGGGCGCCTATTCAGAAAAAGGTCCCACTGTCTGTGCACAGTCTTCGGATGCGGCAGCAGGTCCTTATGTAATACCCCATGTGCACATAAAAGGTCTTTGTGTTTATACAAATAAGATACCTGCCGGGGCTTACAGGGGCTATGGTTCACCCCAGGTAACTTGGGCTTATGAAAGCCAAATGGATATAATAGCTAAAAAGCTGGGCATTGACCCCGTGGTAATCAGGCTAAAAAATGCCCTGGATGAAGGGGATCAAACACCGGCAGGACAAATTGTGCACGGCATTGGCCTCAAGGAGTGCATTACTAAGGCGGCGGTAGAAATAAAATGGCATGAACCGTCCCGAAGCAGCAACGGCCGGAAACGGGCCAAGGGTATAGCCTGCACTTACAAAAATACGAAAACACCGTCGGCATCGGCGGCCATTATTACCTTAAACATGGACGGGACGGTCAACATATCCTCCAGTGCCTGTGAGATAGGACAGGGAGCATTTACCATCCTGACGCAAATTGCGGCGGAAGTATTGGGTGTCCCCATGGAAAAGATAAGCATAACTATGCCTGACACCAACACTACCCCTTATGATTCATCCACCACCTCCAGCCGGACAACCTACCATATGGGAAACGCTGTGATTGGAGCTGCTAACGATGTTATCCGGCAGCTAAAAGCCCTTGCCGTCGCCCTTTGGGGGGAAGCACCCGACCGAGTAGCCCACAGCGAGGGGAAAATCTATTCCCTCGATGACCCGGCCAAGACATTGAAGTATCAGGATTTAATCGGGAAAGTATTCGGCGCCGGTGGGTGTGTTATCGGACGCAGCCTGTTCTATCCCCAGATACCGAAATCGACGGTAAAAAGTTCCGCCAATGAACTTTGGGGCGGTCCCAGCATTTTTTGGATGTATGGAGCCCAGGCCGTGGAAGTGGAAATTGACGAAGAGACAGGACACCTTGAGGTTATAAAAGCCGCTGCCGCACATGATGTCGGCAAAGCGATAAATCCCGTTACCTGTTGTCAGCAGATCGAAGGAGGGTTTGTGCACGGTATGGGAATTGCCCTATTTGAAGATATTATATTTAACGAAGGTGTCATTATGAACGCGAATTTCCATGATTATAAGATACCGACAGCCATGGATGTCCCCGGCGAGCTGGTGCCGTTAATTGTCGAGGCGGCGGATCCCGGAGGTCCTTTTGGGGCCAAGGGTATTGGGGAGCCGGTTTTAAATCCCGCGGCGGCGGCTATTGCCAATGCTGTGGCCAGCGCCGTTGGCATCAGAATAAAAAACAGTCATTTACGGATTGAAGACATTTTATCAGCCTTGTATAATAGTTAACAAGCATTAAAATCACGCATAAGGAGTGAGAACATGAGCATTAATAGCTTTATGAACCTGGCAAGGAAAAGAAGATCAATCAGGGCGTACCGAAATGATAAGGTAAGTAAGGAAGATATTGACAGCATATTGGAATGCGCGCGCTGGGCTCCCTCCGGCTTTAATCACCAGCCCTGCCGATACATTGTCTTAAGAAAAGAGGAGGCAAAGAAAAGGCTGCTTAAAGCGGTGGAGTTTGAACAGGTTTCAGCCGAAGCAGCCAGCTGGGGATTTAAAGCAAGGGTGCCTCTCTATATGCTGGATGCGGATGTGATTATCGCTGTCTGTATCGACAGGAATTCCAAGGGCAGGCTGCCTACCAACCGAACCGGGGTAACAGCCGATAAGATTTATTACAGCAATGCGGCTATAGCTGCTCAAAACATAATGCTGGCAGCCGCCGCCCTGGATTTGGGTACGGTTCTGTCCACCGTGGGGTGTGAAGAAGAATACCAGGATATGTACAGGGACGCCCTTGAAGTCGATGATAATATAGAACTATATTGTTTGATTCCTGTCGGAAAGCCCTTGGAGGGGATCAAAGAGCCTTCCGAGGATTTCAGGAAGCCGGTTAAAGACTTGATTCTAAACGGCTAAGTAAAGGCTGGGAGGAAGAGGTATGGCGGAGGTTATGGTTACATTTAAATTAAACGGCAAGCAGACGACGGTTTTTGTTGACCCGAAGGAACTGCTGGTCGATGTTTTGCGGGATAAATTAGGCCTTACCGGGGTAAAGCTGGGCTGCGGCATAGGAGAATGCGGGGCATGTACGGTAATCATGAACGGGGAAACAGTGAATTCATGCCTTGTTTTGGCTGCTTCGGTGCAGGGGGCGGAGATAACCACAATCGAGGGAATAAACGGGGTGGAACTGGATTCTATCCAGCGACATTTCATAGAAAGCGGCGCTGTCCAATGCGGCTTTTGCACTCCCGGGATGATTCTTTCCGCCAGGGCATTACTCAAAAAAAACCCTCACCCATCCAAGGAAGAGATTGCGGCAGCCATCTCAGGCAACTTGTGCCGCTGCAGCGGGTATAAAAAAATAATCGAAGCGATAGAGAAGGTATCTCGAGCCTAATCTAAAGAAGCCAAGAGTGCCGTCTTTAGCCGGAAGGGTAAAGACGGCCTTTAAACCTCAGCATAAATCCAAGTAAAAAGGTTAAGGGGAGGCCCGCTGCCAGCCAGATTTTTTTCCGGCCGGGCATGGCATCCCAAAAACCCTCCCGCAGCACGTCTCTGACCTGGGACAAGTCTTCCCTGGGCAGCTTAAACCGGAGACCGTCTTCGTCTTTAACCATAAAGGAGTTAGTTTCTTTTTCAAAAGGGGTTTCGTCCTTGCCCTCATAAATAAGCCAGAAGTGACTGAGGGAGAAGCTCTGTTGATAAGGTATGCCCCTGGCTTCAAAGAGAGAAGCCAGGACAACGAAACGCGATTTGCAGTCTCCCTTTCCCTTGGCGAGGGCTTCCTTCGCCGTGGGAAAGTACCAGGGGACACCGTAGGTAACCCAGTCATACTGGTAAGGGATTTCTTCCAGGACGTAAGCCTCCAGCTCTGCCGCTGCCCGCGG
>CAZYHL010000006.1:0-22223 GCA_964646795.1 uncultured Syntrophomonadaceae bacterium | reverse complement strand
ATCCTAAAAAGGAAGCTGCGGCTAAAAGAATTAGAGACTGGCCGAGAAAACGACTGAAATACTTTCTGGCATTATGCAAAAAACAATCTATGTTCACATTCCCTCCTCGCAGCCCGACCAGAATGCACCCAAGGTACCCGCCTTTCAAGTATGCGTTAACAAAGAGAAAGATTAAATAATAAGCTACCAGAAATAAACCGCCGTTAAAAACAGCCGACAAGGTAATAGAGCCATAAAAACCGCTTTCCGTTGCAGCATCGGGAAGTACTTGAATCAGGCTGGGCAAAGCGTCCGGTATCGTAAATTTGAGATTAAAATCTTGATAACGCTGCATAATATCTCTGATACGCAGCAAATCAAAGATTACTGCGATGATGAAAAGGGGATAATGCTTTTTGGCTAGGGAAAACCCTTTTCGAAAATGCACCGCCTGTCTCCTCTCCTATTAAATAAATCCATTCTGATTTTATCTTAACTGCTACAATCAGTAAAGCTTAGGGGACAATATTATGAAAACTTAACAGTGAAAACTGGCCGCATTCAAAAAACTATTTCCCGACATACCGGAAAATAGTTAGCCCTGTTTGCTATTTGCCCCAAAACTTCTGCATGATTCGCTGCGGCGGCGGAGGCGTTAAAAGGCTCACCACCAGAAAACCGATAAGAGAAACTGCCAGCGGCACTACGATAGTATGCATCCCCAGTGGCCTTAGCCATGAATAATTGATCAAGGCTTCCGGCAGATGGTCCTTAAGAAAGGGTACTGTAAGTATCTTGTCCATATAATTGAAAAGAATATAACTGCCTGCTCCGATAATGATAGCCGTTAAAGCCCCCGGGGCATTGGCACGCTTCCAGTAAACGCCTAGAATAATTGGCCAGAGGAAGGTAGCAATTATACCCGCATGGGCATAAAGGTTAAGCCAGACCAACAGCGGCGGCGGCTCAAAAGCGGCGAGATAGACAACAATACCGATTCCAAAAGCGCTAAGGAAAGTCAATAAAGTCGTACTTCTGGTCCGGAACTTAAAAAAGTTGGCATAAACATCATTGACTAGAGCGCCGACAGCCAGCAGCAACTGGGAATCAACCGTTGACATTACTGCTGCCAGCGGCCCTGCCAGGATAATCCCCGCTATCCAATTAGGGAAAAGTCCGGCCGTAACAGTTGGAACCACCAAGTCCCCCGAGGCAATTCCGGGAGCCAAAACCCGCCCAAAAGCTCCAAGCAGGTGCATTCCGAGCAAAAGCACCATGGATACGGCAGTACCATAAATAATCCCCAGCTTTAAGCTCTTAGTATCTTTGTAGCTCATCGCCCTCACGGCCACCTGGGGCATGCCTACCACGGCGAATCCCACTAGGATCCAATACGAGGTCACCCAGGCCATCGACGTATTGCCGGGATCGCTGCCCAAAGGGCTGATAAGTCCCGGATCGATACTATACAAACCCTGAATCAGATTTTCGACACCGCCGCCGGCGCTGACGGCAGCAATAAATACCGCGGCAGTCCCGATAGTCATAACTATACCCTGCAGGGTATCCGTTAAGGCCACGGCTCTGAAACCGCCGATGGTTGTATAGACCAGAACTGTTATGCCGAAGAGGGTCAGCGCATAAGTATAGGGCATGCCCACAGCGCCCTCCAAGATGCGGGCCGCCCCGACCCACTGGGCTGTCATGGCGGCAATAAAAAAGAAGACGATGGAGATTGAACAGATCAGTACGATGAGTTTATTCTCGTATCTTTCTTTAATTAAATCCGTTACGGTAACCGCATTTAACTTGCGCGCCAGGATAGCCAGCCTCTTGCCAACAACCGCTAGGGTAAAATAACCTGTCGGCATCTGGGTCATAGCTAGGAATACCCAGGCAAGCCCGGTACTGTAGGCTACTCCCGGCCCACCGATAAAACTGCTGGCGCTTAGATAGGTAGTCACCAGCGTCATTGCCAAAACAAAACCGTTTAAATTCCTGCCCCCGATAAAATATTCAACCAGAAAGCCCTTCCCTTCTCCTTTACCTGCCAGAGACACAAAACGCATACTGTAAAACCCGATGGCATACACAATCAAAAAATATAAGCATAAGGGAATTAAGACATCATATTTGATTGCCGGCATCAGTCCCGCACCGCCTTTTTTCGTTTGTTTCTTCCGCCTCTTTAAATTCTCCTAAAGGCGTATCCTTCACATATTTCATAGCTAAAAAAGCAGCCAGAAAAGTAAACAGAAGGGCGCCGACAACACAACTCATGAAGAACCAGGCAGGAAAACCTAGAATATAGGAGTACTCTCCCGGAGGTTTTGACCCCAATCCGTAGCCCCAGGCAAACCACCAGATCAGGTTAGCTACTCCGAGGCCAAGACCGATAAGGGCTTCTCTGGTACATTGCCGATAACGGGGGTCTTCCTCAAATTTTTGAGTTGAATCATATTTCCCCATAACGAACCACCCTCCTTACTCATTTGTTCTCTATCAGAACAGTCTGAATTATTCTCCATAATTCAACTGGTATTTTTCCGTTTATGAATTAGAAGAGAGCAGAAGACTCACAATTCCGAGCTTCCTGCTCTCGTTAATCATTCCTCTATGCTACTTTACCAGTTTTCGCATAACAACTCAAAATGAGCCTGGGGATGATCGCAGGAGGGGCAAACTTCCGGAGCTTCATTTCCCTCATGCCTGTAACCGCAGTTTCGGCAGATCCAACTCACAGGCCTGCTCCGTTTAAAGACCCTGTTTGCTTCAATATTGGCTAATAACCCCCGAAAACGCTTTTCATGCTGTTTTTCTGCCACTGCTATTGCTTCGAAGATAGCGGCAATCTCGTCGAACCCTTCCGTTTTGGCAGTTTCAGCATAAGACGGATACATTTCGGTCCATTCAGAATTCTCTCCGCCGGAGGCATGGGTTAAGTTTTCTGCCGTTGTGCCGATAGTTCCCGCCGGATAGCCTGCCTTAATTTCCACCTCGCCTCCCTTAAGGAGCTTAAAAAGTCTTTTGGCGTGTTCTTTCTCCTGGTTGGCAGTTTCTTCAAAAATGGCCGCTATCTGAACATACCCTTCATTCTTAGCCTTGCTGGCATAATAGGTATACCTATTCCTTGCTTGAGATTCTCCGGCAAAGGCGGTCATAATGTTCCTTTCCGTCTTAGATCCTTTAAAATCCATGCCTATCCCTACCTTTCTTAGAGCTTCATTATATTTCTCTTTTAATGGTAGTATTCCTGCCTTCAGTAAAAAATTACTCTATTATCGCCATAAAAATTTAAAAAGCCCTATGGGTTATAGGGCTTTCATAGCTTTTGTCCTATGTTGGATGCAATCAATCACAATACAGAGTTTTTCCATACGGCGCTGATATCCCCGCCCTTATAGCGAATTTTGATTGACAAATCCGCGTATGTTTCAACGATATGAGAAGCTTGGGGGAAGTTAGCAAAATACTTGAATGTAAGGTCAACCGGCACCCAACCTAAACCATCCACATAAAATTCAGCCCAGCTGTGGCGGCATCCCTGCAGGGAACCGGAAGTCATATCGCCTCTATCCTTCCGTTTAAAGCCTGTTACAACCCTGGCCTTAAGTCCCATAGCACGGGTTTCATTAACGAAACCTACCGCTAGGGTATGACAGTTGCCGCTGCCGGCGTATTTGTTAAACGCTACCCTGGCCTTTTCCACCGTCTCGTTGGTTGAACTGATAGATACAGGGCGGACGGTTATAGTATAATTGGTAACGATCGTTTGCGTTTCACCGGGTTGAAGGCTTTCAATGACAAAAGTACCGACTCTGCCCTCCGTCGCAGTGACGGGTTGGCTCGTACTTTTTAAGACTGTTTTCTGGTAAGGCGAATGATTTTCTAGCATGGGCAGCAAAACACGGATATTGTTGGATACCTCGCTGCCTGTATTGGTTAGGATCACTTCCGAGCGAAAAGAAAATGTACGGGCTGAGCCCCATTTATAGGCTACCGGAGCTACAACTTCGGCTTCTTTTTCGGGCTGAGGTTCCGGTGCTGGCTTCTCCTGTGGCTCTTCCTGAGCTTCTTCTTCAACAGTTTGGACGGGTTTTGTTTCTGTTTCTACCGGTTTTACTTCTTCTTTTGCAGCCGTGCTACCGAAAATTGTCTTTTTGGGTTCGGTTTTCTTTACGGTAGCCGGTTTCGCCTCTTGAGGCTGTTCATTTTTCACCTCTTCGGGTTGTTCATCCTTTGTTTCGTTCCCGGTGTCCTGTTCCGCAGCCACTAGAGGCGTCTCTTCTTCCGGTTCGGTTCCCCTCCCGGCCAGCTCTGCTTCAGTAGTATCAGCTTTGGCTTCGGGCAGTTCCCCTGCCACTTTTTCCTCCGGTCTCATGGAGCCCGCCGCATAGCCGGCAACTACCCCTTGCGACAAGACGTATGCATCTAATACCTGCGAGCAACCTACCATCAAAACCAAAAGGATTATGCCTACGGCAAAAAAGACTTTTACCTTGGTTTGTTTTTTAAACATTATCGTCCCTCCTGTATTACGAGGGACCGACGCCGAAAAATAAAAACACCTGCTTCGGTAACCTGGCAATCATATCCTTTAAAAAGGATTGTAGACCCATGGCTTTGCGTCCCTTTCTTTCGAAAGGTTTGCCTTTGTCGGTCAGGATTTCTCCTTACCTCAAATTAATTTTTGAAAAGCAAAACATACCCTAAAGAACTTGTACAAATAATACCATACCAAGCCGGTATTGTCAATAAATAACATCAAATTTTTCTGAAACTTGCCCATAAGCTTACGCCAGAGATAGAGGAATCTTGGAAATGGGGAATTCAGCCCTAATTTTCCCTACCCGGTCTAAATCAATTTCACCCTCCATTATTCCCGGACGGCTGCCTGCAGATTTATTGACTATTCCCCAGGGATCAACCACCATACTGTGGCCGGCAAAATCTATGCCGTTCATTTTGCCGGCACAGTTGCATGATACCAAATAACATTGGTTTTCCACCGCCCTGACTTTATTGAACAACAGCCAGTGATCCAGTCTGGCGGCGGGCCAGGCAGCTACCACCAAAAATACCTCTGCTCCGGCTGCCAGCATTTGCCGGTATATTTCAGGGAAGCGCAGGTCGAAACAAGTAGTAATCCCCCACTTTCCCCATTCAGTTTCAATTACCACGGGAAGCTTGCCGGGAACAAGCAACCGGGCTTCTTCCGATCCGCAGCCGAACAAGTTTATTTTACGGTATTTTGCCGCCAGGCCGCCTCCGGGGTTTATGAGAAGAGCGCTGTTGTACAGACAGTCTCCCTCTCTTTCCAGGATGCTGCCCGCCAAAAGGTAAAAACCCGCTTCTTTAGCAAGAGGGGATAAGGCCGTAAAAGTCTCCCCTGCCGCCGTTTCACTCTGTACAAGATAAGCGGGGAAATTAAAATACCCCGTACCCCATAACTCGGGAAGTATCACTAAATCCGGTTTCTGCTCCTTGACGGCCAGCTTTTCCAAAATATCTATTACCTGCGCAAGCCGATCCTTTTTAGTCCTCTTATCGTCCATCTGTAATTGAACCGACGCAATCCTCAATAAAGGCCACCCCTTCTGTGCCCTGCTTTGATTAGCCTAAGACGCCGCAAACACCGTAGCATGCTTACGCCTAACCGACATTTTCCGACAAAGCAGGATGCATGGAAGAATCCTCTGCCGCAAATATATCGGAATTAATTTTGATGAATAAAACAGCAAGTAAAAAGGATAATACGTCCGCCACAGGAAACGCCAGCCAAATCCCGTTTAATTTAAATATGAGAGGTAAGATCAACAGGAACGGAATTAAAAACAATATCTGCCTGGACATCGAAAGTATAAACGCCGCCCTTGCGTAGCCCAATGCCTGGAAAACACCGCCCACTATCATCTGGACACCGATAGTTAGGGAAAAAGCAAACATAATCCGCAAAGCTTTTATCCCCATTTCTATGGTCAAGATATTATCGGTAAAAATGAGCATCAGGAGCTTGGGAAACACCATAATAACGATAAAAGCTAATGCCGCTGCTATTGTGGCCGCTTTTAAACCGAGATTGATAGCTTTTCTGACCCTTTCATTTAAGCAGGCTCCCTGGTTATAGCCGACAATAGGCAGCATGCCTTGCACAATGCCCATAATCGGCATCATTGCAAACATCTGTAACCTGTTTACGATTCCCAATACGGCAATCGCCATGTCCCCGCCATAAAACCCCAGCTTGTGGTTGGCAACAATAAACATGATACTTCCTGCTGCCTGGCGTACGAAAGACGAAGCGCCAATAGCCAGAATTTCTTTTATAATGTCCGGCTTCGGAACAAGATAGTAAACGTTAAATGAAAGGGTACTCTTCCCTCCGGTGAAATACATAAATAGGTAGAGAGCCGTAATGCCTTTGGCCAGCACAGTACCCAAAGCCGAACCTTTAATGCCCATGCCAAGGACATAGATGAAAAAAGGAGTAAAAACTATGTTTAAACCTGCCGAGATAAGCATGCTAATCATGGCCATATTGGCGTTGCCCTCTGCCCTGACTATATTGGCAACCGAGAAACCGAAAGCGAAAAAAACGGTTCCGTATAAGATAATCCCTAGATAGTCCTTAGCGTATGGCAAAATAGTTTCAGTAGACCCAAAGAGGTGGAGAAGCGGCGTTAACATCCTTGTTGCAAATAACACTCCGACAAGACTTATTATGAAAACCAGGCTGATGACATTGCCGAATACCTGGTTAGCTCTATCTATGTTTTTTGCGCCCAACAGCCTCGATATGACCGATGAGCCGCCAAGACCTATGGCTCCGGCAATAGCCATGATAATCATTTGAACGGGAAAAGCAATTGAGACGGCGGCAACACCAACATTTCCCACCGCCCTGGAAACGAAAATCGTATCGACAACATTATAAGAAGCCATCACAAACAATCCCACCGTAGCCGGCAGGGCTAAACTGTAAAGCAGTTTGGGTATTGGCTGTTTTTCTAATTTTTCACTATGTTCCATTATGTCTACACCTACTTTCTTTTGCGCATCTTTCTGATGTCATGGTATTATCTTTTCTGGCTTTACAGATATACTCCGTAGCGTTTTCCGTCATTCTGGTCAGGACACGGAAAACTTCTTCCAGCTCATGATTTGTCATGCCTTTACTGAGAATGGCGGTCCAGTCATCCAAAATTGAAAATAAAACCGGTTTAAAATCCTTTCCTTTTTGCGTTAAAAATATTTGATTAGCCCGCATATCGTTTTCATTTTGTTTTTTATAAATATAGCCGGATTTTTCCAACTTGCTGATTGCCCTGGCTGTTGTGCCCTTATCGATTTTGATACTTCTGGCCAACTCTTCTTGAGATAATCCGTCGTTTTTAAACAGCGTTAACAGAAATAAAAACTGGCCTTTACCAATGTTGTACGGTTCCAGTTCCCGGAAGATATAGATCTGACCGTAGCGGTACAACAAGGAAATCCATTTGCCTAGATTAGTACTTGACAACCATGCCACCTCCGCTTTAGTTGCATACGCAACTAAAGTCGATTATAGACGATCTTGAATTAGTTGTCAATACAACTTTTTTAGGTTAAATATTTTTGCCGTTTCTGGGTATAGTAAGCAAAGGCTTGTATTATGGCCTATATTCTGTGAAAAATAAGCATTAAGAAAAACAAATACTGAAACAATAGGCAATCCGGTGCCAAAACCGGGAGAGTCTAAGATGGTAAGGAAACAGCCGGAATTTATTACCGGCATACAAAGCTTCAACCATTAAATGGTATCATTAAAAAAATATCTGGGGGTTTGGCTATGAATGTACCAAAAGAACAAAGCCGGGAGTGGAAAACTCCTCCCCGGCCCATCTGGGCGGTAAACGTGCCCTCTACTAATTACCCTGTTTTAAGAGATGACCTGAAGGTTGACGCCGCAGTGGTAGGAGGCGGATTAGTCGGTATAACCCTGGCTTATCTGCTTAAACAGGAAGGCCTTAAAGTTGCCGTTATCGAGGCGGACCGCATCGGGCAGGGGACTACCGGCCACACCACGGCAAAGATAACTTCCCAGCACAACCTTATTTATGACAAACTGCTTAAACACATTGGGAAAGAAAAAACACAGCTTTACGCCGAAGCAAATGAACACGCAGCCGGCTTTATGGAGGAAATTATCAAGAAAAAAAAGATCGAGTGCGATTTTTCTAAGCAGCGCGCTTATGTCTATACTGAAACCGACAAATATATTTCCAAAATCCAAGACGAAGTAAAAGCAGCCTTAAGCTTGGGAATTAAGGCTTTCTATACTGAAGAATTACCTCTTCCAATAAAAATCAAAGCAGCTGAATGCTTTGAAAACCAGGCCCAGTTTCACCCTCTGAAATATCTCCTGGCCCTTGCCGCGGACATCCCGTCGGACGGCAGCCACATCTTTGAAGGGACAAGGGCCGTGGACTTTCAGGAGGGAAATCCTTCCAAGGTTATAACTGATGGCGGCCACACTATTACTGCGGCAACACTGGTTATTGCCTCTCATTTTCCGGCTTATGGCGGCAGCGGCTACTATTTTGCCCGCATGTATCCTGAAAGAGCATATGCCCTGGGGGTAAAAATAAAGGACAACTATCCCGGTGGTATGTATATCACCGCTGAAACACCGGGCAGGTCCCTGCGTTCTTCCCCTTTGGAAAACGATAATATCGTCATTGTTGCCGGCGATAAACATAAAACAGGGCAAGGGCCCGATACCGATACTCATTATGCTGCCCTGGCCTTATTTGCCCGGGAAACCTTCCCTGTGATTGATATACCCTACAGGTGGTCAACCCAGGATTACACAACTCTTGATGACCTTCCTTACGTTGGCAGAATAAACTCAAAAAGCCAAAATACATTCGTAGCCACGGGCTTTGGCAAATGGGGCATGACCAACGGGACTGCTGCGGCCCTTCTTATAAAAGACCTGATTGCCAATGGGGAGAGCCCCTGGAGCCTGGTATATGATCCTTCAAGATTCGAGGCCGATCCCATGGTCAAAAATTTTATCATGACAAATGCAACTGTGGCTAAACATTTAATTGGCGATAAACTAAAACCTGTTTCCGACGATAAGGACATACCCCCCGGAGAAGCAAGAGTTATAGAGCAAGACGGCAAAAAAATCGGCATTTACAAAAATGAAGATGGTAAACTATACTCCGTGGAAATCATCTGTACGCACATGGGATGTGATCTTGTCTGGAATGCGGCGGAGCTGTCCTGGGACTGCCCTTGCCACGGCTCCCGGTTTACTTACAAAGGAGACATTATTGAAGGCCCTGCTTTAAAATCCTTAAAAACAAACCAATCAAGGTTCAATCCCTGAACCGGGCTGTCTGCCGGTTCTTACCTTGCGCTTTTAGAAGCGAATATTTTTCTGCAAATATTTTTTAATATAAATATACAGCATTGTTGTTCCTATTATTATCCAGGCAGCCCAATTCAGATAGGGAAGATTATAGCTGTAGCCTACCGTTTCCTGTACCTTCCAGCAGGTAACGCCGCTTAAGGCTAGCAAAGCCGCAAACCCAAAAAGCATGTTGCGAAGGCCTCCAGCCAACAATAAGAACTTTTCCGCTTTCACTTTATGCCTGACAACAAAAAGGACTAAAACCGCAAACTGAGCCGTCGCTCCCAATACAAACCCGGCAATGCCAAGATAAAACAAGGTTTTTACTTCCCAGGTATAATTCATGATGCCAAGAATGACAAAAAGCAAAGACAAACATAGCAAGCCGCCCTGGATAGAATTAAGCTCAGCTATTTTTTTCTTTATTAAGGCCGGCAGCCTGCCTTTCTCTTCTTCTTTTAATAATTTTGTTTTAAACAAAGAAAAAGCAGCTAAAAACATAATTGCGGCGGCGGCCACCAATACCGGTATTAAAGCTATATAGGTTCTGAAGGCAATTACACTAGCTGAATAATAGGAATGGCGAAATAAAACAAAGGGCAAACCAAAAACTGCTGCAGCCATGTTGGCGAATAACACCGCGAAGGCGTACCTGTTTTTACTGAGATGTATTTCTGATAAAGTATCGTTATTATCCACTAATATTTCACTATTCTTAAGGCCCGCGTTAGTAAGGTTGGTTTGTACCAATTCCAGCGTTGCACTTGCTGCCAGAAATATAAGTAATATGCCAAAACCTATAACAGGACGGTAGAAAGAGTAAGCTATGGTAAATAAGAAGATTATTCCCGTTACTGTCAGCGCCAGGGCGATAAGGGAGATGTTTTTAAACCTGATGCTGGTGCTGTCAATAATCCTTTTAAGCTGCCTTTCACTTTTTACAGCCTGCTTATCTGAGTTTTCCTCTTCATTTATTATCCGCCTTCCCTGCAATATTTCATCAGAGGTTACGCCAAATAGTTCCGCAATTACTGGGATGAGATTTATTTCAGGGTAACTGTCATCCCGTTCCCACTTGCTTACCGTTTTATTCGACACGTTTAAATAATCTGCCACATCCTGTTGGGTCATCCCTTGGGATTTTCTCAAGGCTGCTATAAACCTGCCTATGGTTTTCTTTTCCATAATACTCGCCTCACTTTAAATAATAAAATCATTCTTTGTCATAATTCTATAATCTTAAGACAGAGAAAACAACCTATGATAAAGCGAATCTGTCTCCGAAACAGAGAATTAAACGTATTGACCCGGAAATGTCCTCCTCATACAGAAACCAAAACCCGGCCTGCATACGGACCGGGTTTTGGTGGTGCTTTTATGCCGCTTTTATGCCTGGTTGTTCCTGAGCCGCATATTTATTCTATCTGTGGAAGAAGCCGTCAGAATTAGGACAGAGGCCAGAGGAGAAAAAGCAATCCGATCGCTCATTAATGCTAAAATCAATTTACTGACATACTCATTTCTTCTTCTAGCACAAGGAGCACAACATCAACCAGCCGGGGGTCAAATTGGCTCCCGGCTTTTCTTTTGAGTTCTTGCACCGCTTCCATTTCATTGATGGCCTTGCGGTAAGGCCTATCGTTCGTCATGGCATCGTAAGCGTCGAGAATAGAAATGATCCGGCATTCAATAGGAATTTCTTCGCCCTTCAATCCTAGAGGATACCCTTTGCCGTCCCACCTTTCATGATGCTTGAGGATAAGGTGAGCAACATGGGACAAATCAGGAGAGGTAAGGGCAATCCGGTATCCCTTTTCCACATGCAATTTCATAACGCTTCTTTCCTCGCTGTTTAGAGGCCCCTCCTTTGACAATACTTTATCTGGGATACCTACTTTTCCGATATCATGGATCTGGGCTAAAAGGGCAAGGTTGCTTAACTGCTGCTGAGATAAGCCCATTTTTTCTCCAATATTTCTGCTTAATCTTGTTAATCTCTGGGCATGCCCTTCCGTTATGTAATCTTTTTCGCCCAGAGCCGCCATCAAAGTATTCAGGATTTTAGCTTTTAGCCCTTCGCCTTTTTGAAGTTTGTCCCGGTACATACCACTGTCGGCATTGTCAAGGGTTCTCATCAGAGACTCCCCTTGTTGGTGTGCCGTGGCCACTCCGATAGAAATGCTTAGAGGCAATTCCCGGTGTCTGGTGTTATAAGTTTCAATAAGAATGCTGATCCGGTTGACTATCTCTTCGGCGGCTTTTTCGTCTGTCCGGGGCAGCAAAATACTGAATTCATCACCACCCATGCGGGCCAGGATATCCGATGTTCTTATTGCTTTTCCCAGCACCCTCGCACATACCTTTAAAAGCTGGTCTCCTTTTTCATGACCGATAGCATCGTTGATTAGTTTTAAATTATCCACATCCGCCGAAATGATTGTAATCGGGTAATCTCTGCCTTTTTCAAAACGCTGGACTTCTTCCTCAAAATAATTCTTGTTGTAAATCCCTGTCGCCAAATCGTGTAAAGTGGCATACTTCAGCTGCTTCAGGTAATGTATTCGTTCTGTTACATCCCGGCCAACAGATTGATACTCAATAAGCTTACCGTCCTGGCTAAAAATGGGGCAGTCAAACCAGTGAAACCAATAAGCTTTCCCTTGATAGTTAATTAATTCATTGTCATAAGAAATAAACTCTGGATTTGAGGCTGCCCGCACATATTTTCTTAGCACTTCTTCCCTGTTGTTCTCGGGAATCAGTTCCACCCACTTTTCCCCCAGCAATTCCGCCGGTTCCTTGCCAAAAAAACGGCAATAAGCTCTATTAACAAAGGTCAGCGTCGTATCAGGCCGCCAGCAGCAAACCAAATCCTTTTGATTTTCAATCAAAGCGCGATAACGGGCTTCGCTCTCCACCAGGAGAGCCTGTTCCGCCGCCTGCCTGCGGCAAGAGGCGTCAACACCGATAGCGATGCTGCCCCTTATCAAGCCAAGATCCTCCAGACTGCGCAAATACCAGTCCATTTCTAAATATTGGCCGTTTTTTACTTGGATCCTGGAAGAAAAAAAAGTAAATTTATTGGTCTTAGCTGCAGTTCCTTCCACTGCCGCCAAAAACCGGCGCCGTTCTTCTTCGTCAGGATAAAGCCAACTCCAAATGTCTGCACGGCCTATTACCGTATCGGTACGATAACCGCTCTTCTCTGCGGCTGTGTTGTTCCACTCGACAACATTACCGCTCTCGTCGGCAACATGAATCCAGACGGCAGCTGCATCAATATATCGGGCAAACTCCAACTTTCCCACTCCCGGCTTTTTAAGTCAAAGCAATAAATTATTTGGCATTCTATTCTTCTCCGTGCTTGAAATACACTAAATAGTATTTCGTTAACGTACATGAATTCCCTTCTTTTTTTTATCAAATTATTCCATCCCCAGCCAAAAAGGATATCGTCATTAAAAAATGCACCTTTAATGTCATCTTTCCTTTTTATAACATTAAGGTGCACTTCTATTTTACAGGCTGACTGGCCTATTTACTGCTTAAAAAACTTCTATATTTATATCGGCAGTGCTAACCTTTTCCAAAACAAATAGAAGCTGCCCTTCCCGAACGATATCATTGACCTCAAAACAAATCTCCCGGACTATCGCGTCATAAGGGGCCGTAACGGCAGTTTCCATCTTCATAGCCTCTATATTGGCTATTTCTTCACCCCTATGGACAATATCCCCTTCCTTAACTCTACCACGTTTGGGGTTGCCCAACCGCCAAATAGTACCGTTAATCGGTGAACCTACGCTGCTTTCCCCCTTGGCCATCCTTATTTCCTGCTTCTTCATCCGCGGTGTATTGACGGTGAAAACCCGTGTCTTGTTGTTAACCCGCATCACGACATGGATTACGCCCTCGTGCTCGGCGCCGATAGAAACCAATTCAATACAGAAAGGTTTGCCGGCAATCTCGAACTCGACTTTATCGCCGGGTTTTTTCAAACCTTCGCGCCATACCTGAGTTGGGAGGACAAAGGGAGCCTCACCAAACCTTTCCTTAAACCCGATATATTCGATGGCGTCCTTCGGGTGCATCAGGAAAAGAATAAACTCCTCCTCCGTTGGTATCCGGCCCAACAATTCCGTCAATTCAGCTTTCGTCTTATCAAAGTCCTCATCTTCGAAAACATCGATGGGGGAGGAATCTTCCCTGTCTTTTAACGCTTGTTCCCACTCAGTGCCGAAAGCACTTTTGTACACCCAATCCGCCGGCCATTCTGTGGGAAATTTACCATACTGACCCATAAGTAAATTTTTAAAATCGCCAGGTGCGTTGGCAAATAAGTGCAGCATTTCGTCCCGGTCTTCTTTTGTTAGCTTCTTCATGTCCTGTCCGTTGCTAATAAAACTTGTCAAAAGAGAGATCAAATGCCGGACACCCGCATCACCTGATTCCTTGGCATATTTGTTAACAATGCCGCTGCAGGTTGTCCAGGTAATTTGCGATCCGGGGGTTACATCGAAATACTTGATTATCTTGTTATAGCAAGACATTACGGTTAGAATTGCCGGCATCAAGGGCAGGAACCCTCCCTGTTCGGCCTGCTCGAAAGAGCTGGGAAAAGCACCGCCGGGCATCCTGTGTGCAAGCACGCCGTGATCCAAGCCTTTAAAAGGAGACTCTGCCCAATAATATTGGTTAATCCATTCACGGGCTTTCTGCACGGCCCCTTCGGCAGCCTCCCTGTTCAAATGAACCGGTATCCCGGATTCTTCCAGATAAGCCTGTACACCGAGAATTGGCGGCTGACCGTAAAACCTTACCAGGGAATCTTCCTCTACATCAAGAATAAGCGCTCCGGCACGGGCTGCCGCCAGTAAGGCGGGAAGCGCCAGGCCGTCCGTGGCATGACGGTGATACTGCACCACCAATTCCGGGTAAGCGTTTTTTATTGTTTCGACAAGACTGCTAATGCGTTGGGGACTTCCCACCCCAGCCATATCTTTAATTACCAAGATGATTTCATCCACTCCGCCGCAAAGCGATACTATTTCAGCGACTACGCCAAGGTAATACGCGTCGGAAGCCCAGTCCGCCTGGGTAAAGGACAATGAGGGCGCAAAAAGCCTTCCCCGTTTCATCACGACATCTGCCACTACCCTCATGTTGCGGATATCATTTAAAAAGGAAAAGCAGCGCCAGACATCTATGTCTACCTCTGATACCACGTATTCAATTACATTGCGGGGATAGGGACGGTAGCCCCAAAGGCTGGCTTCCCTGACCAGGGTTTGCAGCAAGACATCGGGCATCTTTTCCCGATAGCTGCGAATCTCCTCAAAGGGGCTTTCTTTACGGTTCATCAGCCCCACATGCCAGCGGGCGCCGCCATGACACTCCGTGCTAAAAAGGCTCATCTTGTTATAATAAGGTGCAAGAGTTGATAAATCAAAATGGCGTAAACGGTTTTTATAATCGGATTGTCCGGCATCCCGCATTCCTGTTGATGTCAGGCAAACACCTTTCAATCCCCTGACAGCAGCCACTATTTCCCGGGCTGACATACCGGGTTTAACAAAATTGTAGTTTTTCATATATTTTCCCCTCACATCCAGTTTTGCGGTCCAAGGGCGGAAATTTCCGCCACATAACGCGCAACTTCCAGTGCTTCGTCCTGATGATCCCGCTCAATAAAGTTTGCAACCAGATCCGGCAGTTTTTTTTCAATAAACCGGGTGGAAAATTCACCGGCAATAAAATCCGGGTGGCGAATAATACTTAATAAAAGAGGCTGGAGGGTTTTAACACCCTCGATACGCATATTTCTGCTCAAAGACCGGTCCATGGCGCGGATAGCTTCGAAACGATCGGCGCCGGCGGCCATTATCAGCATGATCAGAGAATCATAATACGAAGGCACATCCGCACCTTCATACACACCTTGTGAAATCCGCACACCGTAGCCTTGCGGCACCTGGAGCCTCGTTATTTTTCCGAAGGACGGATTAAAAGTTCGTGGATCTTCCGCATTGATACGCGCCTCAATCGCCCAGCGGTTGGGGCAAATGTTATCCTGGACAAAGGGGAGTTCCCCTCCCATAGCCACATTTAGCATGATCCCGACAATATCCAACCCGGTAATCAACTCCGTAATACCGTGTTCCACCTGGAGCCGGGTATTGACCTCCAGGAAATAATACTCTTGGGTGGTGGAATCAAAGAGAAACTCCACGGTTCCGGCAGTAGTGTAGCCTATTTTTCGCATCAGGGTAACAGCCTTGCCGCAAATCTCTTGCCTGAGCTCTTCAGTTAAAGACGGAGAAGGGGCTTCTTCAATAATCTTTTGGTTACGCCGCTGCAGCGTGCACTCCCTTTCATAGAGGTGGATAACATTCCCGTATTCATCAGCTACTATTTGCACCTCGATATGGCGGCCATGCTCGATATATTTTTCCACCAGCACCTTGTTGTCGCCAAAAGCTTTAAAAGCCTCGGAACGAACCTGAGCCAAGGCCCTGTACAACTCGTCCTCCGATTCAACTTTCACCATACCTTTACCGCCGCCGCCGGCCGCAGCTTTAATCATTATGGGGTATTCCACGTCCTCTTCCCTCAGCCAGGCGATAATTTCCTCTGCCGAAGTAACATCGCTTATACCTGGAATTGTAGGCACCCCGGCTTCCTGAACCACTTCCTTAGCAGCTATTTTGTCTCCCATCAGCCTAATAACTTCTGGCGAGGGTCCGATCCAGGTCAGTCCGGCATCTATAACTCTTTGGGCAAATTCATGATTCTCTGCGAGAAAGCCCCAGCCGGGATGGATGGCATCCGCTTTACTTTCAAAGGCTGCTTCAATAATTCGGTCCATGTTTAAATACGATTCACTGGGGGCTGCTTCACCGATATAAACGGCGGAATCCGCCCAGGCAACATGATGAGCCAAACGGTCCGGAGTACTATAGACTGCAACTGTTTGAATCCTCCTGTCTAAACATGTATGCATTACCCGTACAGCCGGGACACCCCGATTGGCTACAAGGACTTTTTTAATCTCCCTCTCCATCTAAACTCTCTCCCTCCCACCTTGCACTCTATAAGCCTATCTATTCCAATTCTAAATCAGATTATTATAAAAAAATCCAACACTATCTAAACGGTGTCGGACTTCATTTAACGGTAAGTTACCCTTAAAAAACTTCCAACTTACGTAAAAGAAACCTATTTTTTTAAACTTTTTGTCTAATTTATTATACGCCAAGCAATAATTTTATTCAAGATATTGAGCCTAAAAGGAATTATGTCAAAATATTGTGGTTTGTTTGTGATAATTGGCATCGTTTTAGGCAATATAATCTCCGGGCAGCTTATTTTTTTAGTTTTTTCTTACTCCCGGTCACCAGCTCCACCCGGAAACCCTTTCGGCTTTGCCGAACCGTGGCAGCCATAAACCCAAAGAATACAGACGACCATGTTCCAAAAACAACAATTAAACCGGTAAGCGTCCGCCAAAAGGAAGGCCAATTTAGCGGCCTGGTGATGAAAATAACCAGCCTGACGATGTTGTTGAAAAAAGCGCTATTCATCGTAACGGACTTAAGCTCCGGCAGCACGGCTATAAGCTCCGGCGGCGGCATAAGCAACACCATGCCAAAAGCCAGGAAGAGCATAAAAGCTATATTGATGAGATACATCAAATAGGAAGCGCCGGGAGAAATGCGGTGCTGGGGGCTATCCGGATTATAGCGGCAATTGTTGATGGAATAAAATAACCCGATTGAACTGGCCCCCAGGGTTAACAGCACGGTGCCTACGGTCAGCATGATAAGCATAGAAGCCGACACCTTCAAGGCCAGGGCGGTACCCACCAAAAGAATCTGCATCAATACGAGGGCCGGTATCACTGACCCCAACAATTTTCCCCAGGCAACAGGCCAGCCTGCCAGAGGTACGCTGTTCAATAACCAATCCGATTCTCCTTCCCGTCCAAAGGATTGCAAGGCCATATTACCGCTGAACATAACGCTATACATGACCAGCACTGAAACCATACTGGCCTGCATGGGAGCCGCACGGGTGAAAAGATACTGGCCGACAAAAAAAGCCATCAACACCAGCGGCATCATATACCCGAACCATTCACGCGTGTCACGCCGCATATACAGTAAGTCTTTTTTGGCAACCAGCCACATCCCCCTCAAGGCGGAGGACTTCTCGGCCGGAATCCGGACATCTTCAAGCCTGTGAGAAGCCTTGACGCTCTCACCGCTGGTCTTATGAGCGGCGGGAGCTTTATATTTCCGCCGTTTCCTGCCGCTTTCACCCTGGTTGATGGAAATCCAGCCGCGGCGGAACCCTCTTTCCAAAAGTAAAAAAGCGACCGCAAAAACTATTATGCTGCCTAAAAGCAACAGTAATACCCAGCTGAAACCACCCGCATAGTCCCCCAAAATGCTTCGGCCCAGGGCTTTAGCTCCCCAACCCCAGGGGAAATAACCCATTATCCTCAGCATTTCGCCTTGGCCTGAAAGCCATTCCGTCAAATCAAACTGCTGTCCCGTATGCATGATTATGTTGGGAAGCTGAAAAGTCAAGGCAATCAATAATCCTGCCAAAGCCCCGATGAAGCCGACGGCTTCCTTGCTGCGATGGGGCGGCACAATCCGCATGACCGCCAGGTTTAACAGGATAGCCAGGGCTGTTCCCAGAATCCATAACCCAAAGCCAACCAACAACACAAAACCATAGTACAGAATGCCGGCCTGGAAAAGCAGCCCGTAAAAAATCCCCGGCATAAAGCAAAAGAGGGCGGCCGCCAGAAAATTGCTCCCGACCACCACCAGGGATTTAACAGCAAAAACAACCCGGAGAGGAACAGGCGACAAGAACAGCAGTTCCATGTCCTCGGACATATATAATGTGACAAAAGCTGAGGTGACACCGAAAAAAAGCAGCCCCGCCACTCCCCCCATGAAAATCAGGGTCAGAAAGCCTGATCCCATTTCCGGCGGCATGGTTTTCAGTGCGCCATGGGCAACAACGCCCAAATAGATGAAAATCGAACCTAAACCTATGGTTACTGCTATAGCGCCCAGCCAGGCCCCGAGAGGCCAATGGCGCATCTTGTTATATGTCACCAGAAGCTGATTCCTAAGCAGCAGTTTAAAATCCTGCATAAAGGAGTGAGCAGGCAACGGTTCCGTTAAAGGCGGAGGAATTACTATTTTCAATGGTCGTCCCCCTCCAAACTTTTGATTAATTCAGCCGTTTCACGGCCGCCTGTCAGTTCAAGGAAGATATCTTCCAGGCTTTCGTCTTTATTACCGACCATTTGCCGCAGCTCTTCCGGTGTACCCTGGGCTATAAGCTTTCCCTGCTTAAGGATACCCACACGCTGACACATCCGTTCCGCAATCTCCAGAATATGAGTTGAAACAAACACAGCGGCACCTTGTCTCGCCAGCTGCTGCAGTACATCCTTCAATAAACGGGCACTGGCCGGATCGAGACCTACGGTAGGTTCATCAAGCAGCATAACCCTTGGCTGATGAATCAACGCCGCCGATAAAACAACTTTCTGCCTCATCCCGTGCGAATACCCTTCCAGAAGTTCGTCTGCCCGCTCCGTCAGCCCGAACATGTCAAATAGCTGTTCAGCCCGCTCCCGGGACAAATCTAGGGGCATCCTGTAAAGGGAGGCAACCAACTGCAAGAATTCTCTGGCCGTTAACTTCCCGTATATCTTCGGCTGATCAGGCACATAGGCCAGCATAGCCTTGGCCTGGGCAGACTCTCCGGCAACGTTATGACCGCAAATAAAAGCCTCGCCGCTACTTGCCTCCAGCAAACCGGCAAGCATGCGTATCGTCGTTGTTTTGCCGGCGCCGTTCGGCCCTAAAAACCCAAATATTTCACCGCCGTAAACCTCAAGATCGAGGCTGTCCACAACAGCCACGCTCCCGTAGCGTTTTGTCAGCCCATTGGTACGGATTAAAACTTCCTTCACACTTTTCCCTCCCATACATAAATCCTGTTTAATAATAATTCTTCATAAAAAAGCAAGTTCCTCTTGAAAACAGTCATTCTTTACTTAGAGCATTAATCCATATACTTATTTATGAGCCGCCACAAGGGTGGTGTTCCCTTGCCGCCATAACGTTTCTGTCCGGCAAAAGCCAGCCTTGCTTAGTAGTTCAAGCTGGCTGTCTATCGTTAAGGGAATATCAAGATGATAGCGCTCTTCCCCGGGAAGATGATATTTTTCCCTGATTTGAACGCTCTCACGATAAAATTTTTCAGCTTCTGTTTTTTTAAGCACCATGTAATCACATTCAAGATATATCCCGCCTGGTTTTAGCGCTGCCAAAATCCTGGCATACAGCGGCAACTTTTCTTTGTAAGAAAAGTGGTGCATCGTTTGGAACGAGACGATCGCATCATACCGTTCAACCCCAAGATCACTCTTATAATAATCGGCAGTTAGCAGATTTAAATGCTCGTCAGGGTGTTTTTTTCTTAGTATTTCGAGCATCTCCGGCGTTAAGTCTATCCCTGTAACTCTAATTGCCGGATTTCTTTTAAATATTTCATCAAGTTCCAATCCCGTGCCGCAGCCCAGATCCAATAGCTCAGCTGTATTACCAGGCAATGATTCCGCCATTTTAATATAGCCCTCTTTGCAGCCTTCAACTTCTTGCAGCATATGCCTGTCGTATTCACCGGAACGGACGGCAAAAAATTCGCTCATTTTTTCCGGTCTCATACTATCATCTCACCTCTCTTCCAGCTTCTAAGACAAAGAAAAATAATTACCGGTATTTTAAAGGATAATGCCATTTTATGATTGAATTATCTATCAATTAACCTTGCTGGCCAGGCCCATTTTTCCTCATTGATATTTTTGAGGAGGCTCAATTTTTTGTATACGATTAAAAACAATAGGGTGTTTTTTTTAATCATCATCTTTTTAATTGTCGCCGCGATAACTTCCTTGCTCTTTAATTTCCTCTATACCACCGTTAAAAACCTGGTGATTGAACAGATTGGTTATAACGCCCAGAACATTGCCGTAACCACTGCCAGATTTATTGAAGAAGATATAGAACCATATATCGCTCTGTCTCTTGTCGAAATTTACGAACCGGGAAGCTACGATGAGAATTATTACTTACGCATGCTAAAACTCTTCCGTGATATAAAAAATGAAACCGGAGCTTATTTCTTGTTCACGGAGAAAATAATCTCGGAAACTGAAATCGCTTACATATTTGACGGTGAGGACCCTGAAAGTGAATTCTTCTCCCCTATCGGTTCCCTTGACAGCCTGGCGGAAATTGAGCGACTGGCCTTTGAAGAAGGCATACCGGCAGCTACAGGCCTTCTCCGGGATAAAAATTGGGGTGATTTCCTCACTGGGTTTG
Organism: uncultured Syntrophomonadaceae bacterium; assembly: GCA_964646795.1. Taxonomy (GTDB): domain Bacteria; phylum Bacillota; class Dethiobacteria; order PWVN01; family PWVN01; genus CAZYHL01. Next base: position 1,430 of record CAZYHL010000006.1, on the reverse strand, counting down.
CTCCTATTATTGACAGCCGTTCAGGCAACGTTGTCGGTCTTGTCGGAGTTGACTTTTCCATTGACCAGGTCGAGGAGCTTTTAGTTGGTATCAAGGTCGGCGTTTTAGCAGTAACTTTACTGCTGATATTTTTGGCTTCTTTTATCGTCTATAGACTGGTCGATTTAAGATTCGAAGCCCTGGAAGTCGACTACCTAACTGGAGTTTACAGTAAAAGATATCATGAGTTGATCTTGAAAAGAATCATCAGTCGGGTACTGGTTGCCCAAAAGACCCTGTCCCTGATTATGCTGGATATCGACTCCTTTAAGGAAATAAACGATATACACGGCCATGTTGTCGGAGACAAGGTACTGCAATATGTGGCCGGAACTATCAAAAACAACATCAGGGAAATTGATATCTGCTCACGTTACGGCGGAGATGAATTTGTTATCATCTTGCCGGAAGCAAACCGGCACCAGGCAAAACTAATCAGTGAAAGAATAAAAAATAAAATCAGCACGGCCGACTTGAGCAAAGAAAATTTATTCGGCATTAACATTACATTAAGCATCGGCATTGCCGAATTATCTAAAAGTATTAGCGGTGAAGAACTCACCCAAAATGCCGATACCGCCATGTACATTTCGAAAACAAAGGGGAAAAACAGAATAACCGTATACGGAGAAAGCATTTAGAATACTGGAACTTCGAAATCATGGCCGGCTAGTACCACGGATGTTTCTGCTTGCTGTTTAGGTATTGTCCAGTATTTCTGCAGTAAAAAGTCTTTCGCCGGGACGGGAAGTAAACGAAAACCCTGCTTGAGATAAAAGTTAACGGCCCAGTGTGCATCCGCCCAAGTTCCGATGAGGATAGGTTTCCCGGACAACGAACATAAATGCTTCAGCAAAGCGCCGCCTATTCCTTTGTTTCTGAATTTTGTCCTAACATAAGCATGACGGATAAGGCAAACTTCACCCTTGTCCTGTATCCCCATCACGCCAAGGATTTGCCCCTCCAACTTGTAACTCCAAAACTGGACGCCCTCGTCGATTTGGTTTCTTAGCTCGTCTTCCGTCATATATGGTTCGCGCCATCTGTCGGCAGGAATGACTCCCCTGTATGCCTTAGCACTATCGTTAATTACTTCATAAACCTCATAAAAGTGTTCTCTCTCACAGCGGCTTATCACCGTTTTCACCCTCTAAAAAGCCCTCATCTGGATATGCTTTTATCAACAATATTATACCATATGATGGGATTTAGTAGTTTTCTTTTTTAAGAAACAGGCACCGGAAACACAGAACCCATTAAAGGGCTGTGTCGCATAGGTAAATTAAAAGCTCCCTTAAGATTACGGGAGCTTTTAATTACATTCTGCTATATATTGTCTTACATGTAGCCGAGGGCGCGCATCCTTGCCATGGCTTTTTCTTTGTCCTGAC